>JAUVCD010000533.1 GCA_030590865.1 Myxococcales bacterium
CTTGATGCCCGCCGGGGCATCAGGCAGCCGCCCAAGCACGAAGTGGATGATGTTGTCGGTGAAATCTTGCTCGGCGAAAGTGATCCAGATCTTGCTGCCTGTGACCTTGTAATGATCCTCGAAGGGCACGCCCTTGGTGCGCAAGATGCCCAGATCGGTGCCGGCCTGTGACTCGGTCAGACACATGGTGCCTCCCCACTCACCGGTGACCAGCTTGGGCAGATAGGTGTCCTTCTGCTCTTGGGTCGCATGGGCGACCAGCGCCTCGACCAGGCCGGTGGTGAGGCCGGGACACATGGAGAGGCTCTTACAGCCAGCGGTCCACATTTCGCTCATGCAGACGCCGACGACCGTGGGCGCCCCGGCGCCGCCGAACTCCTCGGGGCCGCAGATGCCGACGAAGCCGTTCTCCACCATCTTGCCGTAGGCCTCTTTGAAGCCCTTGGGCGTGGTGACCGCTCCCGTTTCGGGCTCCCACTTCAGCCCCTCTTCGTCGCCGCTGCGGTTGATGGGCAAGAGGACCTCGGTGGCGAAGCTCGCGGCCCCCTGGAGCAGCGCCTCCACCGTGTCGAGGTCATATGACGCGAATGGCTCGAGTTTCTGAACCTGGTCGTAGCCAAAGGCCTCGAGTTGAAACCGCATGTCCTTAACCGGTGCTTTGTAAATCTGCATGGTCATCACCTCTGGCCGAAAGGGGCCTCGCATCACCAACGAAATTGGTTTAGATGTGAACCTTATAGTTCATGCCTAAACGATCAACAAGCATGACCGGGGTCGGCAAAGCGGCCGCCGAAGAGGCGGAAACCCTATGGCCGCCGGGGTTTGCGGCGTGGATCAAGGCAGGCGTCTTCTACCAGAAGAGCAGCCGCTATCTCGCCAGTTTGCTGCGTCCACTAGGCCTGACGGTGGCCCAGTTCGACGGGCTCGCGAACCTATACGTAGGCGACGGGATCACCCAGCAAGAGCTGGCCGAGCGACTCTTGGTGACCAAGGGCAACGTCACCGGGCTGGTCAACCGTCTGTCCGAACGGTCCCTCGTCGAGCGCCGGCTCCATCCCCAGGATCGGCGCGCGAACACCGTCCATCTGACCGCCCAAGGGCGAGCCCTCGCGAAGGATGCCCTGGAAGTGCAGCGCCTCGTTGTGGATGAGACGATGGGTGTCTTGAGCCTGCGCGACAAGGAGAAGTTGCGCGCCTTGCTCACCCAGGCGGTCGAGCGGGTCGATGAGCTGCTCGACGGCGCGTCGTAAGGGACGCTGCTCAGCGCTCAGGATGGCAGAAAGGTCGCCCTGGACACCGGTCTGGGAGAATAACCTTGTTCATTTTCCGTCAAAACAGTGCCCAAAGCTTTCGCTCGACGGCACCCTCACCGTAGGCTAGCTAGACATGATGGAATTGATGAACATTGTTCACGGTCGCTCTGTGCTGCGGCCTATCCAGCTGGCGGCCTGCGCGGTCGTGTTGCTCGCGGTCACCAACGTCGCCTATGCCGACGAGCCGTTGACGAAGGTGGACGCGGCGGTCAACCGCTGGAAAACACTGGACTTCAGTTACAAGATTGTGACCACCCAGCCAGGCGCGAAGCCCTCCACGCTTAAGCTCCGCATGCGGATGCGCAAGAAGGGCGGCAACAACCAGCAGATGGTCGAGATCTCCGAGCCCGCCGACATGGATGGCACCAAGATCCTCACGGCGTCGCCGACCAAGATGTACATCTACATGCCGTCCTTCGGCAAAGTCCGTCGCATCGCCAGCCACGTGACCGAGCAAGGTTTCCTCGGGACCGCGCTGAGCCAGCGGGACATGACCTTGACCCACTACGGCACCTATTATGACAGCACCACGACGGCGGACGACAGCGCGAGCGTGACCCTGACGCTCACCGCCAAGCCGGACAAGAACGCGCCTTATCCCAAGATCGTGCTCACCGCCAGCAAGTCCACTTGGATGCCTACCGAGCTCCGTTACTTCAGTGACAAGGGCGTCCACATCAAGACCGAGACCCGCAAGAAGTACCTTTGCTCTCAGGGGTATTGCTGCCCCACGGTGCAGACGCTCGTCGACCACACCAGCAAGCTCGAGACGACGCTCTACCTGAAGAAGCACAAGATCAATCCGCGCATCCCCGGCAAGGTGCTGGCGAAGCGCTACCTGTTGCGCTAGCGGGCTGGTGCCGTCCTGCGCCGCCGGCGACGTTAGCGGGGTCGGCCCTGTGTGGGGCTCGCGGGCCTGGGATCTACGCGTTCGGACCGGCGATGACGATCGGCAGCACTACGCGCGCGTCCTCAGTGGGCGGGGGGGCGACCTCGAGCTGTTCGAGCTCGGCCACCACGCAGCGGTTGAGCTCATCGTCGCCGGTAGTGGAGTGCTCGATTTTGACGTTTCGGGTCTTGCCGTCCGTGCCGACGACAAACGTCACGTCGAGTTTTCCCCGCAGGCCGGGGTTGGCTGCCAGAGCCGCCTTCCTGCACTTCTTGAGCTGGGGCTTGCGAGCTTTGGTGGCCCGCTGGATTGCCCTTGCCAGTGCCTCCCGCCCGGCGGGCTGTGACGAGCTGAGGCCCGTAGAGCCTGGTGGCCCGAGTGTGGGCAGAGTCCCCAGCATGATCTCTTCGCCTTCGTCGGTCTCCACTTCGTTCGTCGGCGGCGCGCTCGATCCTCCGCCCGGCACGTTCCCATCATCATCCTTGCTCGTGCGTGGTCCTGGGCTGGACCCGGATGGGCCACTGTCACTGACCTTGATGGGGGTAGGCTGAGCGAGCCCACCATCGCCAGGTTGGGGCGGTGGTTCGGTGGTGGCCTGCTCGGGTGAGGCTGCCGCCGGCGCGGCTGAAGAGCAGCTGCAGAGTGCTGCGGTCAGCACGGCGGCGGTGACGGAATGGGTCGCTAGGGAGGTAAAACGCATGGTGCTTGGAGGGTCTGGGTCATTGTGGGCCGCGGTGCTCAGCTCAGGCGAATCTTGCACGATCGCAGCGGTTGTGACGATAGTAGCGCCTCGAGATGGGCGGTGGTGATCGATCGGATGTAGAGTCAGGGGCGTCGCCTCCGGAGGTCGATCGCACCCTCGTTCCGTCGTTGGACGAGCAGCGTTTGATGGGCGAGGCTCTGCCCATCTTGCGGGAGGTGGCCGGCAAGGTCCATCGGCAGCTTGGTGCTCTGATTGCGGTCGACGATCTCCAGTCCATCGGCCACGTTGCCTTGGTAGGGCTGGTGCGCCGCTACCAGTCTGGGCGGGTACCCTTCGGCGCCTACCTGAGAGCGCGCCTGCGGTGGGCGATGCTCGATGGTATCCGTCGCGAGAGCCACGGGCGATCGGTGGCCGCCCGGGCCCGGGGTCTGGCAGGGGCTGCACGGTTGGCTCAGCAATCCGTCTTGGAGGACAGCCGGCCGCCGCTGGCGACTGAGCAAGGCTACCGGCAACAACTCTCGGTGCTGTTGCGTGACCACGCGGCGGTCATGGGCATCGCCCTGATGGCGTCGGCCAAAGGGGTCACGGCCCGGGCTGACTCGAGCGCCAATCCCGAGAAGACGACGCTCGCTCGGGCCGCCGCCCGGGAGCTACGAGAGGCCGTGGCGGAGCTTGATGATCAGCGGCAGCGGGCGCTCATCGAGCGGCATTATTTCGGTGATGAGCCCTTCGATGCCATCGCTGACAGCCTTGGGATCAGCAAGAGCTGGGCGAGCCGGCTCCATGCTCAGGCGATTCAAATCTTGGCCCACCGGCTCGCGGCTTGAGCCACCGGCGGTCCTTGGTCCGTGCCCACGGCAGCCCTCAGCGGCCAGGGGCACAGGTCGACACGCCAGCGCCCACGATGGTTTGCTTGATCTCAGCGACCACCTGGGCGGACCGTTTCTCCGGATCGTAGCGGGTGACCTCCGTGCCCCTGGGGGTGCTGGTGAAGACATAGAAGAAGCCGCCCCACCACGCGATGGCGAGGGATCGCGAATCGGTGCCAACGTTCAGCGGCCTAGCGTCGACGATTGCTGCCGTGTTGGTGTCGATTTCTACCAGGGTGCCCCCTGGGGATCGTTCGTTGATGAAGTACCCATAGAGTGGGCCGCTGCCGGTTGGGGTCAGCTCGAGGTGGTAGCCCGGATTCTGAGACAGCTTGTTGATGAAGTGCAGCTGGTAGGCGTCGTCGATGCTGGCCAGGCCCAAGGAGGGGCCGGTGAACCGGATGCTGGCCACGTAAAGATCCTCCGAGTCGTCGCCCTTGGCGGCGTAGCCCATCCCGAAGAGTCGGAACCCCGGCGGTTGGTTGGTGACGAAGGAGGTTGGCTCGCAGGCGGCGTCGTGCACCGTGACCTCGTAGAGCCGGCCGTCGTTGTAAAGCACCCGCGCAATGCCGGTGCGGGCCACCGCCATGGAGAAAGGTGTCGCCCAGGGCCGGCTCGGGCAGTCGAGCTGGCCGCGAAAGTCGAAGCTGTTGGTCTCAGGGAAGAAGGCGAAGAGCTGGTTCTGGGCGCTCACCACATAGACCGCCATGCAAGGGGGTGGTGGCGGTGGCTCCGGCGGGGCTTCTGGGGGCTCCATCGCAGGCGTCGCCGCTGGACCCTTGCCCATCGGCGAGGGCGCTGTTTGGGCCAGCTCGGCCGCCTCTTCGTCGAAGTCCGGGGCTTCAGGGATGACCGGGTCCCAATAGGTCGGAATGAGCGTCAGCCAGGGGCCGCAGCCGCCGCCCAAGATGGCAGCAGCGGCGAGCATCCCGCTGCCCCACCACCGAGTCTGCTTCACTCGTGTCGTCATGCCCCAAGTGGAATGGTGGTCCCTGGTGCCCGGACACACCACCCCATTGGCCGACGGAACCCTGCTCTCCCACCCCTGCTCCTTCGTCGGCGTGACAGCGGCGCGGTTCACCAGCGGCCGGTGGGTCACATTCGGCGTGCATGGTGCCCATGGCGGTGCTGCTTGCCGCCGCTCTGCGGTAGATCGACGGTGACTGCCGAATCACGCTCACCTACGACCGGCGCAACTGACCGGACCACGAGGCTTCCATGACCCTTCCTACCCCCCAGCCCATCGACGCCAAGGCGCTTGCCGGGGCACCTTTCTTTTCTGTCCTGGCCGACGAGCAGCGTTTGGCTTTGGCACTCTTGTTCGAACCGGTGCCCTTGGCTGCAGGTCAGGTGCTCTTCGCCCAGGGGCAGCGGCGTGAGGCGCTCTACTTGCTGGTCGATGGCGAGGTCGAGGTGCATGAACAGGCTCACGGCGGGCCCCACCGGTTGGCCACCCTTCATGCCGGCACGGTGCTGGGCGAGACCTTGTTGATCGGTGATGCCCGGCACTCGGTGACCGGCAAAGTGACTGCTGATGGGGTAGCTGGACGGCTGAGCAGCGAGACCCTTGGGACGCTGAAGAAGACGGACCCGGCGCTCTTTGCCGAGTTGGCGGTGGCTTGTGGCCGGTGGCTCGTGCGGCGGATGGCCAATGCCAGTCGTGGTGGCCGTGGGCTCGGCGCCAGCGCCACCATGGGGGCGACCCGTCAAGAGCATGACCTACTTGGCGATCGTGATGTGCCGGCCGACGCCCTCTGGGGTGTGCAGACGCTGCGGGCCACGGAGAACTTCCACATCAGCGGCGTGCGACTCGACCACTACCCAGAGCTCATCGATGCGTTGGCGGTCATCAAGCGCGCCTGCGCCGTGGTGAACCGAGATCTCGGCCAGCTCGACGAGCGCCGCTGTCAGGTCATCGTGCAGGCCTGTGACGAGATCCGCGATGGCCTGTGGCACGGTCACTTCGTGGTCGACATGGTGCAGGGCGGTGCGGGGACCAGCACCAACATGAACGCCAACGAGGTCATCGCCAATCGGGCGCTCGAGCTGTTGGGCAAGAGCAAAGGAGACTACGCCGAGCTCCACCCCAACACGCACGTCAACATGAGTCAGTCGACCAACGATGTGTACCCCTCGGCGCTCAAGCTGGCGCTGTTACGTCGCACCGGACGGTTGGTTGAAGAGATCGACCGTCTCGCCGAGGCCTTTGGCCGTAAGGGAGAGCAGTTCTCGTCGATCATCAAGATGGGTCGCACCCAGCTGCAGGACGCCGTGCCCATGACCCTTGGCCAAGAGTTCCGTGCCTGGGGGGTGACTATTGGTGAGGGCGGGGAGCGAATCACTCGGGCTCTGCCTGGCTTGAAGCAGCTCAACCTGGGCGGCACGGCCATTGGCACAGGCATCAACACCGATGCTCGTTACGCCCAGCGGGTCGTTGACGAGCTCGCCAAGCAAACGGATCTGGGTTTGTCGCTGGCTGCCGATCTCATTGAGGAGACCCAGGACACCAGTGGCTTCGTCGA
Source organism: Myxococcales bacterium (assembly GCA_030590865.1). Taxonomy (GTDB): domain Bacteria; phylum Myxococcota_A; class Polyangia; order Polyangiales; family Polyangiaceae; genus JAPYTK01. The sequence goes on from JAUVCD010000533.1 coordinate 6,297, forward strand.
GCTCGCTGGCGTCTTCAAGATGATGGCGGTTCGCCTGTCCAAGATCTGCAACGACCTCCGCCTGCTGTCGAGTGGGCCGCGGTGCGGTTTCGGGGAGATTAATCTGCCTGCCGCGCAGCCCGGTTCGAGCATCATGCCTGGCAAGGTCAACCCGGTCATTCCCGAGGTGGTCAATCAGGTGGCCTTCCAGGTGATTGGGCTCGATACCACCGTGGCGATGGCGGCCGAGGCTGGGCAGCTCGAGCTCAACGTTTTCGAGCCGATCATCGCCTTTGACCTGTTGTCTGCCATCCGCATGATGCGCCGGGCCATGGAGACGTTGCGACTTCGCTGCGTCGACGGCATCACGGCCAATGAAGAGGTCTGTCGGCAGCACGTGCATCAGTCCATCGGCGTCGTCACGGCCCTCAATCCGTTGCTCGGCTACGAAAAGACCTCTCAGGTCGCCAAGCTCGCCCTGGAGACCGGGCGCCCGGTCTACGACTTAGTGCTCGAACG
>JAUVCD010000451.1 GCA_030590865.1 Myxococcales bacterium
GTGAGCGCGGCGGTGGCAGCGCGGCAACTGCCGGGCGTGCTCGGCACCGACTACCGCTCGACGGAGGTCTTGGTCGCCCTCTTCGTGGCGCTGTCGGTGCCCGTCTGGTCCGTGGTGCTGCTAGCCGTCACCGAGCTGCACAAGCAGGGCGACGCGCCAGCCATTACGCCGGGAGCCGCCACCCCCATCAAAGTGACGCCGGTCGTCGATATGGACTCGCCGCTACTGAAACTGGGGGGCAAGAAGGTCAAGGCCAAGCTTCCAGACCGCTGGGTCAAGCCCCAGCGGCCAACCAAAATTGAAGCGCGCAAGGCTCAGGTCTCGACCAAGGCCGAGGACAAGGTAGAGGACATCCCGCCCGAAGACCTGGAGGTCTCGGATGGCGGCGAGGCCATTGCGCCGGACGCAGACGTGGCCGACCAGGTAGACATGCCGGAGGACAACACCGACGCCGGTGAGGAGGGCGCAGGCGGAGGCCACGCGGCCGGCTCGAAACACGGCACCGAGACCGACCCCCTGAAAGGGCGAGCGGCCAACCAGTATCACGACCGCATCCTGCGCTTCCTGAAACGCGGCTTCAGCTGCCCCCCAGTGCCTGCGGAGGTCAAGAAGACCTGCCGGCCGAGCGCGAGCGTGAGCATCGCTCCAGACGGCACGGTCACCAGTTTCAGCTTCAATCCTTGCGGCAACGAGGCCATCGACGGAGCGGCCCGAAGCGCCATCAGCGCGAAGGTGGGCCAGCAAATTCCGCCGCCGCCTGAGAAATACAAGGATCTTCGACCGAATTCCTTCTCCGTGGCATACGTCTGTAGATAGAGCCATGCAGACTAAGACCCTAATAGGCCTGGTGCTCGGCGCCCTGGTCACGGTGCTCGCTATCGCCGTGCCACCACTGGGGAACGCAGCGGCCCAAGCGCGCGCCCAGAAGCCGCCAGATCCAGAACAAATCCTCAAGAATTTCATAGTGGTTGGCGATGCCAAGGGCAGACCACTACCGAAGATCGGCGTAGCCCCATCGCTGGCCATCAACGAGGAGGACATCACCCTCCACACCGTGGTCACCCGGGATCTGGACCTGTGCGGTGAGTTCGAAGTGCTGCCGCCCAGCGCCGCACCTGAGGACGACTCGCTGTCCGGCAAGGTCGACGTCAAGGCGTGGAAGAAGAAGGGTGCCGAGGCAGTCGTCAAGCTCTCGGGCAAGCGACTGCCCGGCGGCAAGGTAGCGCTCGAAGGCCTGGCCTACTTCACCGACACAGGCGACACGCCTGTTTATGACAAGCGCATCGTGGTCGACGCCAACCGGGTGCGGGCCGAGTCCCACCGCATCGCCGATGCCCTGATCGGCGCGCTGACCGGCACCAACGGCGGTTTCTCCAGTCAGATGACCTTCATCTACGGCACCGGAAAAGCACGGCGCGCCTACGTCATGGACGCGGACGGACACGACCCCACCGTCGCTTCGGCCCCCAATCAGGTGGCCTTGTCGCCCACCTTCGGCCCAGACCAGACGCTGTATTACGCGGCGAGTACCAACAAGGGTCTCTACAAGGTCTACGCCCGTGGCGAGCGTAAGTCCCTGAAATTCAAGCCTCGTGGCTCGGTTTATGGCCTGGCTTTCTCCCACGATCGGTCCCAGGTCGCGCTCTCCATCGGCCATGGCCCGGCGATCAAGATCTTCGCGGGCCCAGACTTCTTCAACCTCCAGCCCGCCAGTGAAGTGGAGTCGGCCCTACATCCGGCATGGACGCCAAGCGGCAAGCTCGCCTTCTCTGGCGCCGGCCGCTGGGGTCAACGCATCTACGTGGACGGCAAGGCCATTTCACCGTCAGGATTGAACGCCTCAGCACCCGTCTTTTGTCGCCACCCAGACGGCATCCGCGCCATCTACATGGTGGGCGTAGGCAAGAACACCGATCTGGTCGCCTCAGGCGAAAAGGGGGGCAGTCTCGCGCGGCTGACCCAGCATCAGGGGCGGAACAACTATCCGGCGTGCAGCCCTGACGGGCGGCTGATTGCCTTCTTCTCCACTCGCAAGTCGACCAAGGGCCCAGGGCTCTACATCATGCGCATCGACGGGATGCGTCCCAAGCGGATCTCCACGCTGGTGGGTGACTCGTTGCGCTGGGCACGGCTACCAGAGCTCAAAGCTGCGCCAAAATCCAAGGCAAGGGGTCAGCATAAGGCTGCGCCGAAGCCCAAAGCAGCGCCGATGCCCAAGGCGGTGCCGACGTTGCCGAAGACCTAGGGTCCCGCGCGGCTACTTGCCGATCCGCAGCTTGTTCTTCAGCCGCTCCAGCTCGTCGTCGATGGTGTCGCCGCCCGCCTTGCCGTCACCGCCCATGCCCCGCCCTTCGAGCTGGGCGAACTTCTGCTCCAGCTCGGCCTCGCTGAGGCCATCATTCAAGGCTGCATCGATCTCGGCGAAGGCTTCGACCTCTGACCGATCCTGATCGATCTTGGCCTCCATCCGCCGGAAGTCGTCGAAAGCCCCACCACCTGGCCCGGTCGCGCCGAGCGACTCGACCCCGGTCGCGCCGCGCTTGGCCCGCTCCATTTCACCTGCGATGGTGCCCTTGCGAGCCTTCAGCTCCTGGTGTTTGGCATCCATCCGTTCCATCTCACGCTTCATGGTGAGCACCACGCCCCGTTGCTCGGCCCGCATCGCCTCGGCCCGATCTCGCTCGGCCACCACCCGCTTCTTGTGCTTGAGGGCTTCGCGAGCCAGCTCCTCGTCCTCCGACTTGAGAGCCAGCTCTGCTCGGCGCTCCCACTTGTCGACCTCGGCGTCGAGCTCGTCGACCTTCTTGCCCAGCCGCTTCTGGGTGCCCAGGGCTTCGACAATCTCTTTCTTCGCCTCCCGCAGCGAATCGCCCATCTCGGTGATAGTGTACTCGAGCGACTTTTTCGGATCATCGGCCTTGTCGAGCAGCGTGTTGATGTTGCTCGAGATCACCTTGCCCATGCGGTCGAAAATACCCATGGCCATAGGGTGCCGCGCCCTTGGCCCGGTGTAAACACCGGCCGCAGCCCACATCGGCCTTGACAGAAACCCCGCTGGCGACCAAGTTTCGCGGCCTGCGGGGTGTAGCGCAGCCTGGTTAGCGCGCCTGCTTCGGGAGCAGGAAGTCGGTAGTTCGAATCTACTCACCCCGACCAATCCCTTCTCAGTAGTGGTCTCGGCCCTCCGGGCCTCGCGACCCGCGAGCGGGTACCCCGAATCTCCTCACCCCGACCATCTTCCAAGGGCCCTGAGTGCGAGCTTGCCTAGTCAGCGACGGTCAAGCTCGTCTCCTCGATCGCCCTGGGTGCATCGCGTGCACTGCGAATCTCGCCCTCTTTCCGCTCCCACCAGGACCGGGCGTCCTCGTTGGTCCAATCGCCGAGCCCCACGATGTCGTCCAACCGGTCCAGCAAGTCGCGGGCGCTCGCGGGGCGTTGGCCAGGTGACTTGGCGAGGCACTGCAGCAACAGTTGCTCGAGGGCGGCCGGGACGGGCTGCCCGATCCGTTTCGACGGAGGCTCGGGCTCGGTGTGCAGGTGGTGCGCACAGATCTCCACGATGCTGTCCGCCTCGAAGACGTGGCTGCCGGTGAGCAGGAAATAGCCGACAGCGCCCAATGAATAGAGGTCCGAGCTCTCGGTGGCAGCGTTGGCGTCCTTGATCATCTCCGGCGCCATAGTCAACGGAGTGCCCACCAGGCGGTCCTCTTGGGTCAGCGCCTCATCGCCAGAGCGATCGACAGGGCGCACCAGGCCGAAGTCGAGCAGCTTCACGGTGTCGTGGTCGACGCCCTGATGGGTGAGCATGATGTTGGCCGGTTTGATGTCCCGGTGGACCAGACCGACCTCGTGCGCCTCCTGCAGCGCGCTCGCCGTCTGTCGCAGAATACGGACGAGCCGGGCGACGGGCTGGGCCCCGTCGACCCACACGACTTCGTCGAGGGTGGCGCCATCGAGATACTCCATCGCGTAATAGAAAACGCCGTCGTCAGTCCGGCCATAGTCAAAGACGGTGATGGTGTTGGGGTGGGTGAGCCCAGCGGTGAGCTGCACCTCTGTCTCGAAGCGCGCGACAGCCTGCTCGGTCAGCTTGTCAGGTCGTAGCAGTTTGATCGCGGTGGGGCGCCGGAGCCGCGCATGGCGTGCCCGATAGACCGCCCCCATGCCCCCTTCTCCGAGCTTCTCGACCAACGTGTATTGCCCGAGTCGTTGCGCATCCCGCACTTTGCGTCGCAGTCCATAGATGACGCCTGAAGTGGTGGTGCACATGGCCGTGACGATGGTCCACCAGATGGCGTAGTTGATCAGCGCCTCGACGGGACCGTAGCTCGCGCGCATCGCCAACCCATCGCCAGTCATCGGCGCCACCAGCAACGGGACGAACACGTAGGGCAACCCCAACACACCAGTGACCCACAGGGTCCACCGTGGCGGCGACGGTACGACCGCAGCGCGAAACGTGTGGAGGATGGCTCCGCCGAGAATCATCAAAATCGACGCGTGGGTGTCCACCGCGGCGGCAAGCGTCTGGAGATTGAGCTCGGCGTCGAAAGGCATGCCCGCAAAGAGCTTCGCCCCGTTGGCGGCCGTGGACCGGCCCATCAGCGCAACAATGAACGACAGCGCTCCCATGCTCGAGGCGTCGAGCACACGGAGGGTGGCGAAAGAAAAACTGCCCCGCACAAACGCCAACCACAACAGACCGAGCAACAAGGTGGGCAAGCTCGTGAGCAGCCTGTCCAGGGTCAACAGGCTGTCTGCGTCAATCGTCGCCAACGTCAACGGAACGGTAGCCAGCGAAAGCAGGAAACCGGCTTTGAAGAGCAGCGTGAGCCGCGCCTGAAGAAAGGCTCGCTCGGTCTCACCGTGCGGAGCAGCCGAGCTTGCAATGACAGGCATGGCCGTAGTTATAGAACGTCGCCGTCCCGGTGCCGATGCCCTTTGACCAGTCGCCAGCTGACGCCGACTGACGCTCCCTCGATCTCCCGATCGTTGCCGCAAATCCACCGAAGTCCCAATCACTCCATCGGGATCCGCCAGGTGAGCCCAGAGCGGACCAGCCAAGCGTTGGGGAGCTTTTGGGCGCCGCCGCTGACCGGCTCGTCGTCTGCGTTCATCATGTCGAAACGGCGATAGATGCTGTGGCCGGCGAAGCTCGTCCACCACAGGCTTTCGAACAGACGCACATTCAGCGTCGGACCTGCAGCGATCACGGAATAGGCCACGTGGTCGAAGCACTCGCTCGGCATCGCCGTAGCGTCGTCCTGGGATGGGAGCGCAGGATCTGCAGCCTCGGCGACGCACGGCCAGGCCGCTGCGATGCGCTCGTCTCGCACGGCATAAGCATTACCGGCGACCTCGACGCGATAGCCGAGCTCGAGTCGATCCCATAGCGAGAGCTTGGCTTGAAGGAACGCCGGAACGAACATCTCGAGCGATAGTGCCGGCGCCGGTTTCCACTCGAGGTAGAGAGCAGGCAGCGGCAGCAGGCTGCCGAAGGCGTAGCTTGCGAGGGCGCCACCACCGAGCACGAAGTCATCGGAGAAGCCGTGCGTTGCCAGCGCCAGGGCGTTGAAACGCAGCATGTCGCTGTCGACCGCCTCGAAGTCACCGGCGAGCCCGGGGGCGAAGCGCAGTGACAAGGACCAGTTGTCTGGCAGCAGCTGCACGAAGAGCAACGTGAAGTCGACCGAGTGAAAGGCTCGAAGCTGAATGAAATTCGGAGGGGACTCGGCGAAGGCGGCCGAGTCGACGTGGTAGCCCGCACCGGGGATGAGGAAGGTACGCTCGCCGAGCGGGATGGGGACATTGAGCGCCCCATCGTAGGATGAGACCTGAGCCTCCAAAGGTCGCGGATCGACGAGCCGCACGTTGGGCATATATTGGGCGCTGAGCTCCACCAGATCGGGGACCTGCGCGCCCGCGAGCGTCGAAGTCGCACAGACGGCGGTGGCAGCCAGACAGCCCAGCAGGCGGCGGCTCACGCGGCCACCTGCTCGTCGAGCCAATCGAAGAGCCACCCTTGCGCGAGCAGCTGGTTGCCGCCCTGACAGTGCACCTGCGAGGCGGTGCTCGCGTCAAAGGTCATGAGGTGCTTGGGTGCGCTGAGCCCATCGTAGAGTCGCTGCGATTCGCCTGGGGTCGCGTCTTCTGCGCTGCCTTCCATGATGAGCGTCTTGCAGCGAATAGCACCAATGCCGTCGCGGTTATCATACTTGCGAAGCTCGTCGATGAGCTCGTGAGGCTGGGACACGCCATGCTTCCAGCTCGCATCGTCGAAGTACCAGCGAGCATCGGGCATGGCGACCGAGGCGGCATCGATGGCGGTGTTGAATGCCTGTGGGCCGACGCCGTGGAGCTTGAGCAACCCGGGGATGGCGGCGAAGTGGCGCAGCATGGAGTCACTCCAGCTGACCACACCGGGGTTGGCGATCAGGACGCGCAACCGGCGCTCGTGGGCCGCAGCACGGGGCGCCAAGTAGCCTCCGAACGACAGCCCCATGAGAATGAAAGGTCCTGATGCGAGCCGCTGATCGAGCTCTGCAAAGTCGAGCACGCGAGCCACCGGAACCTCCCAGTCCGGCCGAAACACGTGCCCGTGCAGCCGCAACGAGGCGCCTTGTCCGGGGCCGTGGAAAGACAACACATGGTAGCCCCGCTGCAGCGCTCCATCGACCACCCACATGGTGTCTTCGGGCCAGGCGTGAAGGCCTTGCTGCAAGACGAGCACGGGTCCTCGTTCGACGCTGGGCGCGTAGTGCACCCGGCCATGCAGCACGCTCCCCTGGTAGGGGATGTCGACCTGTTTCGAGTCGTAGCCTCGCAACCTCAATGCCTGGTCATGCAGCGCGAGTCCGCTGCGCGTCGCCTCAACGAGACGGGGATCTGAATGATCGGCGTAGCGCATCAAGCCGGCGCGATAATAGGCGCCGGCCCGGTAGAAGTGCGACGCTGCGCTGAGGTCGTGACCCGCGGCCAGCGCGGTCTTTCCATAACCCTCCACACGCTGCGCGGTGGCGAGCCACTGTTCGAACCATGACAGCTCGCTACCCACTTCGATGCGGGTAGCGGTGTCGAGCACCTCGCCCACGTCGGTGAGGCCGACGGACGCAAGGCCGAGCCAAAACACGAGCTGCGCATCCATCACCGGCTGGCCAATGTGCTTGTATCGGTACCAGAGTTGCGCAGCTTTGCCCTGTCCGTGGATATCGTCGCCATGAAAGCGAGCACCGACCACCGCCCCATCGAGCCCATGGCGACCCAGCCGGTGCCCGGCGATGGCGCCGCCTGCGCAAATCCCAGCGTGAGTCAGAAATGTCCGGCGATTCGTTGCGGTGGCGGGTCGTCGTGTCGGGCGCATGTTTTGTAGGTTGACGCCTGGCTACGGATAATTCAAACTTTGTTTGAAACACAGTTTGAACCCTTCGACTCCAACCCAACGCATGCTGGAGGCCGCCATCGATCTGATCGAGCAGCGCGGTGTCGGTCAGCTCACCGTCCGTGCGGTCGCCGCTGCGGCGAAGGTGAACATCGCTGCGGTGAGCTATCACTTCGGCTCGAAAGACGCGCTCATCGCGGCCGCCTTGGAAGGCTCCATCCGTCACATGGTGGCCGACAGTGAGCAGTATCTCGACCGCATGGCCACCGACGCGGAGGCGCTCGAGGAGTTGCTCCTCTACTACCTAGAGGGAGCTCTGCGGTATCCCCGGCTCACCAAGGCGCATCTTCACGCGCCGCTCGTCACCGACGACTACAGCGGCCCGTTCGGCGTTCTGATGGCGCCGGTGAGCGAGCGTCTGCGCGACGCGCTGCACGCCATCGTCCCAGGACTCAGCGAGCGCGCAGCAGCGCAGCGCACCGTGGCTGCCCTCTCAGCCACGTTCTTCCCAGCCTTCTTTGGCGGCTTGTATCAGTCCCTCGGTGCGCTCGACACACCGTCGGCTCGCGCGGCCTACGCGTGCGAGGTGGCGCGCGC
>JAUVCD010000254.1 GCA_030590865.1 Myxococcales bacterium
CGGTCAATCGCCGGTCCGGCGCAACCATCGCCACCGCGGCCCGCAAGGCGCCGAAATCCCGACGGTACTCACGGTGAGCAGCGAGATTGTCGCTGACGAGCTGGCCGATCCACACCGCCAGGGCATTGTCCTCCGCCCCAGGCGCAAAGCCGATGTCTGCTTCCACGATGGCGAGGGGAACAAAACCGCTGCCCGACTGCAAGTGGGAATCTGGTAACGTGGCCGGACCGCAAGTGAGGCCAGCCCAAGCATGACTCCCACTGACTCTAAGAGCGACGCCGCGCCCCGCACGCAGCTGCTCCTCGTCGACGACCAGCCCGAGACGCGGCGAGCCATCGCTCGAGTGCTCCGCCACGCCGGCTACGAGGTCGACACGGCCGAGGACGGACAAGACGCCCTGAGTGCCCTGCTCATCGGCAGCTATGACGCTATCGTGACCGACATCCAGATGCCCGGCATCGGCGGAATCGAGCTGTTGAAGCTGGTGCGGTCCCACGATCCCGACCTGCCGGTGATCCTGATCACCGGCGCCCCCGCCGTGGAAACGGCCATTCAGGCCCTCGACCACGGCGCCTACAAATACATGCTCAAGCCGGTGCGGGCCGTCGAGCTCGAAGAGACGGTCCACAAAGCCGTGCAGCTGCGCCGCATGTCACGGATTCGCAAAGAAGCGCTGGCCGTAACGACGGCGGTCACCGATCCGAAGCTGCGGGAGAACTTCAACACCGCCCTGGAGACGATGTGGATGGCCTTCCAGCCCATCCTGACCAGGGACGGCGTACTCTATGGCTACGAGGCGCTGATGCGGTCGAAGGCACCGGGCTTGCCTCACCCGGGCGCAGTGCTCGAGGCGGCGGTCAGCCTCGGCGAAATGGACCAGCTGGGCAGACAGACGCGCCGGTTGTCGGCCGCGCCGGTGGTTGGCGAGCCTGCGGCGGGCATCTTGTTCGTCAACCTCCACCCCAGTGACCTCGAGGACGAGGAGCTGGTGTCACCCAAATCGTCCCTGGCACAAATCGCCTCGCGAGTGGTGCTCGAGATCACCGAGCGATCGGCCGTCGACTCGGTCTCGGACCTGCGAAACCGGGTGGCCCAGCTGCGCGCGACGGGCTATCGCATCGCGGTCGACGACCTCGGTGCCGGCTATGCGGGACTCACCAGCTTCGCCCTGCTCGAGCCGGACATCGTCAAGATCGACATGTCCCTGGTCCGGGACGTGGACACCTCGACCGTCAAGCAACAGCTCATTCTTTCCATCACCCGATTGTGTCGCGAGATGGGAATCGAGGTGGTGGGAGAAGGCGTCGAGACGGTGGCCGAGCGCGACATGCTGGTGCAGCTCGGCTGCGATCTCTTGCAGGGCTATTTGTTTGCCAAACCCGCCGAGCCCTTTCCCGCTTTTGGCTGGTGACCCACCGGCGCCAGGTTGCGTCGCCTGCGCCTGAACCGTACAACCCCAGCCATGGCAGCGGTTCACGGTGGGCGCCTGATATCCATGGCGCTGAAGCGTCAGGGCGTAACCCATCTCTTCACCCTCTGCGGGGGGCACATCCAGTCGATCTACGATGGCTGCCTGGATGATGGCATCCGAGTCGTCGATGTGCGGCACGAGCAGACGGCAGGACATGCCGCCGACGCCTACGCCCGAGTCACCGGGCGCCCGGGAGTCTGCGCCGTAACCGCTGGCCCAGGGGTTACCGACGTGGTCACTGCAGTGGCCAACGCCCAACGGGCTGGCGTGCCGATGGTGGTCATCGGCGGTGCCGGCCCTCGGCCCTACCAGGACATGGGCTCACTGCAAGACATGAATCACGTCGAGCTGATGAGGCCGATCACCAAGTGGGCGGTGGCCGTACCGGGGGCCGACCGTCTTCAAGAATACGTCGACTCGGCCTTTCGAGTCGCCCAGGCGGACGTGCCGGGACCGGTGTTTCTCGAAATCCCCCTCGACCTATTGATGGGCTACGCCGACGATGACGTTCCGGCGACTCACCCATCCATCACCCCTCCCCGTCCCGCCGGTGACCCGCAGGCAGTCGAGCGGGCCGCTGCGCTTCTGAAGAGCTCAGAGCGGCCGGTGTTCATCATGGGGAGCCAGATCCGCTGGTCACCACGCCGCGAAGCGCTGGGCGAAGCAGCCGACGCTCTACAGGCCCCCTTCTTCCTCAACGGGATGGCTCGTGGTGGTCTTGGGTTCGACCACCCTGGCCTGATGACCCGGTCCCGCAAGGTCGCCCTCGCCCAGACCGACTTGGTGCTCGTCTTCGGCACCCCCTTCGACTTCCGGCTGGGCTACGGGCGAGCCATCCACCAGGACGCCAAGATCGTGCAGATCGATCTCGAAGGCCGCCAGCTGGGTCACAACCGCAAGATCGACGTCGGTATTCAGGGCGACTCGGGATTGGTGCTCGACCAGCTGCGGGAGAAAGTCGGCCAGTGCGAGTGGCCCCAGTGGCGAGCCACCGTGCGGGCAGCAGATGATGCATCACGAGCCAAAATGGCAGCCGAGATCGAAGCGGAAAGCGATCCGCCCAATCCACTGCGGCTCTGCGCAGAGGTCGGCAAGCGCCTCGGCCCGGAGGACATCGTCGTCGGCGATGGGGGCGACTTCGTGGCGACCGCGGCCTATGTGCTCAAGCTGCGCTGGCCCCAGCTGTGGATGGATCCCGGCCCCTTGGGCACCTTGGGGGTCGGTCCGGGCTACGCCCTGGCGGCCAAGCTCATGCGACCGGAGGCGCGAGTCTGGATCATCTACGGCGATGGCTCGTTCGGGCTTCACGGGCTCGAGTTCGAAGCACTGGTGCGCCAGCAGATCCCAGTCGTTGCGGTGATTGGCAATGACGCAGCGTGGACGCAGATCCGCCGCGGCCAAGTCCAGCTGTTCGGTCAAGAGCGAGCAGTGGCGACCAGTCTATCTCATGCCCGCTATGACAAAGTGGTCGAGGCGCTGGGTGGCTTCGGCGCCTACGTCGAGACGGTGGCCGACCTGGGACCGGCGCTCGACGCCGCCATGGCCAGCGGCAAGCCCGCATGCGTCAACGTCAAGATCGCCCCCAGTGACTTTCGCAAGACCGCCCTGAGCGTTTGAGGAAAGCCTGTGGAGCTGCTCTTCGTATCCCCAATCCTCAGCGAGCTCGATGCCCTCGAGTCGGAAGTGCTCGCCTGCACCGTCTGGGAGGACGTGCGCCCTTGCGATGGCGTCGCGGGGCTCTGCGACTGGCGGCTGGCGGGCAGAATATCCGAGCTCATGCGCCGTGGATACTTGCTCGGTAAACGTGGTGAGGTGCTGTTGATGCCTGGGCGACCGCGGATGAGCTTCGACAAAATTCTGCTCTTTGGCGCAGGCCCTCGCAGCACCTTCGACGAGGCGACCTTTCGAGAGGTGACCCATCACATGATGCACACCATCGACGATCTGCGCTCACCCATCGCGGTGGTGCAGCTGCCTGGCCGCCAGAGCGACCTCATCCATGCGGAACAAGCCGCCGACGCGCTCCTCGAAGCGGCCAGCCGCCCCCCAGAACGACGACGACACGACGTGTGGACTTTGGTCGAAGATGGGGCCGCTCGCCGCCGAATCGAGCAGCACATGATCGAAGAGCGCAGACGGATTCGACGCACCGAATAGGTGGGGCGCTGCCAACCGCCAAGGTGAGGCAGCGAAACAGGGCAGCTTGCGGCGAGCGAGGGGTTGACGGAGGATTGCGTGATGCGAGACCAGGCGCCGATTTTTCGGTTCAACAGCCAGCGCCCGAACTTGGTTTCCCAAACCACCGACCGAGTCGTCGAGACCACTGACGACCCGCTGCACGCGCTCAACGATGCGGCCTACCACGAGTCGCGGCGCCTAGATGGCTCCCGCCGACCCAAGGACATCGAAAAGCTCGAGCAGTGGCGCAGCCTCGCCAGGCATCTGGGCCGAATGAGCCCGTCCGATCGAATGAGTAAGGTGCGGGAGCTTGCCGGTGAGCACGCCGAAGACACCGCCGGCAATTTCAACCCCAGCGTATTTCGAATCACAACCCGGCTGCTGCCCACCGTGGTGACCAGCCTGCTAGCGCCCCGTACCCTCCCGAGCTTGCTGAAAGAGCCGAGCCGGTTGCTCGGCCTCCAGGCGCTGGCTGCCAAAGTTCACGTGCAAGGGGACACTGAGGCCCTGCGAAAGCTCGCCGAGATCGGCACCTTGGTCTTCGTGCCGACCCATTCGTCCAACCTCGACTCGATCGTCTTCGGTTTTGCTCTCGAGCACTCGGGGCTTCCGCCAGCCACTTACGGGGCAGGCAAGAACCTGTTCAACAACCCCTTGTTGTCGTTCTTCATGCACAACCTCGGGGCCTATAAGGTCGACCGCCGCCTGCGCCACGACTTGTACAAGAGCTGCCTCAAGGCCTACTCGACGGTGCTCATGGAGAACGGCTACCACTCGCTGTTCTTCCCCGGCGGTACTCGCTCCCGTTCCGGCGCGGTGGAGCAGAAGCTGAAGCTGGGCCTGGTCGGAACAGGAATCGAGGCCTACACCCGAACGCTGATCGCCGGCCGGGAGCGCAAAGTCTTCTTCGTTCCCGCCACGATCAACTACCTAATCACCCTGGAAGCCGAGACGCTGATTGGCGACTACCTCACCGAGGCGGGCAAGGCGCGCTACATCATCGACGACGACGAATCGACGCGGCTGGGCAGAATCACGACCTTCGTGCGCAAGCTGTTGACCATGAACGGCTCGGTGGTGATTCGCTTCGGCAAGCCACTGGACCCCTTTGGCTCGGTGGTCGATGGCGACGGGATCTCCCACGATCGGCGTGGCCGGGAGGTGACCACCTCGAGCTACGTAGAAGACCGAAACGGCAAGGTGTGCTTCAACCCAGCCCGGGAGGCGCAATATTGTCGCGAGCTGGGGCGGGAGATTGCCGCGGCCTATCGGCACGAAAGCGTCATCATGCCGACCCACACCGTGGCGGCGGCCTGCTTCGCCCATTTGAGCCAACAGGCACCGAGCAGTGATCTCTTCACCGTCCTGAGACATCGAGATCAGACCGTGTCGCGCGATGATTTGGCCCGCGAGGTGCTGCGGCTGCGCGACGAGCTGATCGACCGCGAGAAGAGTGGCCAGGTCGTCGTCTCCGACAGCATGCGCGCCTGTTCGGGCGGCGACATCGTGGCCCAGGCGATGCGCGCATTTCGGGGGTACCACACCTCTCCGGTCATCGAGCCGCGGCCCGACGGCATCGGACTGCACGACACGAACCTGCTCTATTACTATCAGAATAGGTTGGCGGCCCACGGCCTTGGGTGGAGCGCGCAAGACGCCGCCGGAGCGCCTGGAGCCGGCACGATGGGGAGGCAGCCATGAACAAGATCGGCGTGCTGGGAGGAGGCCCCTGGGGGCTGGCATTGGCGCGTGCGGCGCGCCGAGCGGGCGCCGACGTGACGCTCTGCACGCGCCGCCACCAGCCCGACGAGCTGGGCGGCATGACGGTGACCGCAGAGCTCGCCGAGCTGGCCAAAGCCTCGCTGCTCATCATCGCGGTGCCGTCGGACCGGGTCCGTTCCATCGCCCGCGAGCTGGGGGACCACATCGACGGAGGCCACCTGCTGGTCCACGGCATCCGGGGTCTCAGCGGCGATGATCTCTCGCCGATTTCTCATATCCTACGGGACGAGACGCCGGCACGCCGACTCGGCGCCCTCGGCGGACCTGTCCAGGCAGACGAGCTCAACCAGGGTAGGCCCTCGGCCATGGTGGTGGCCTCCGAGTTTCCAGACGTCACGGCCGCGGTGCACGCGTCGATGAGCAGCAAGTGGTTGCAAGTCCACATGACCAGCGACCTGTGCGGCCTCGAATGGGCCTCGGCGCTGGTGGGCTGCCTGTCCATCGGGGTGGGCTTCGCCCAAGCTCGCGCCGACGTGTCGCCAGGTCTCATGGCAGCGCTCATCTCCCGAGCGGTCGACGAAGCAGCCGGCATCGCAATGGCCGCAGGCGCCAATGAGCGCACCTGTTACGGGCTCGGTGGCTACGGCGATCTGCTCGCGTCCATGGCCTTGCCTGACCGACCTGATGTGGTGCTCGGCCGCGAGCTGGCCACCGGCGCCAGCCTCCAGCAGGCTCGCGAGCGGGCCCGCCTCAGGATCGAGGCCATCGAGCTGGTCCCCCGAGTCGTCCGCTTCGCCCGCAGCCGCGGCGTGGCTTGCGAAATCTTCGCGGCTCTGGACGGCATCGTCCGAGGCGAGAGCGAGCCTGAGGCTATCGTCGCAGCCCTATTCGCCGCCTGAGAGGCCTGGAGAAGCGGCCTGTGGCTCAGTTGTTGGTGCCGCCAGCGCCGCCACCGCCACCAGCACCGCCACCGCCGCCAGCGCCAAGCGAGCACTCAGTGGGGCAATTGGTGGTGGCGCAAGCCACCATCTCATCGGTCGCCTGAGACTGATTGGAGGCCGCACAGGTAGCCATGCAGTCATCGCCACCATCGCCCAAGATGCACTGGGCGAAGACGCACTGAAGGTAGGCTTGACAGGGCGCATCGGCATTGCAGGCCGTCGTCTCGGTGGCGCAATTGGTCATCGTGCAGTCCATGCACGGATCGCAGGGCAAGATGCAGCCCATCAAGGCCGCATCAGGCGTGGAGCCGATGAGTGAGAAAATGGCACCACAGTCGTTACTGTCGACGATGCAAGTCGCCATGCATTCGGCCACGTCGGTAGAGCAGTCCAGGCCGAGCATGCCGCAGGTCGCAGCAGGAGCCCCGCAATCCACCAGGAAGGAGCAGGCCTCGTCACAGATGTCGTCGAACCCACCGGCACCGCTGGTGCTGCTGCTCGAGGACGAGCTGCTGCTCGAGGCACCGCCGGCGCCGCCAGCCCCACCGGTATCGGTGGTCGTCGTGCCGCCGCCCCCAGTCTCCGTCACGTCCGAGCCACAGGCCCAGGCGCACACCACGATGACGCTCGAAAGACCGGCCATAAGCGTAAGATTTCGCATTTGTTCCTCCCGAAATTCCCGCAGCTAGTGTATCGCGACCGCCGCACTTCACAATAGTGGTCGAAAAAAAGTGGGAGCGGTCGGAAAAAAGTGGCAGCGGTAGGAGAAGCTGTCGAAAAAAAGGGCCGCCGCCAGGGGCGGAAGGCAGAGCAGGTATTGCACCGCCACGCCAGCTGGCCTAGCCGACCTTAGATGGCTCGCCGAGGGCTTCCCAAGCTACTGGAAACGGTGCGGCAAGGAACCCGCTGGGATTCCGAGCTCTGGCGTCGTGCCCTCAATGCCGGCGTGCTCCACGGCCCAGACGCGTTGATTCGGTACAGTCCGCCGGTCTTTGGGTTGCTCTTCGGCGCGATACTCGGTGAGAAGCGGCGAGGGGTCGAGGAGACCCTGCGCCGGCTGAAGGGAGAGCAAAGCACCCTGGACCGGTTGAGCGACGTCGCTGGCGTGTTCACCAACTACGCCTGCTGCCTCACCGATGCATTCCTGGTGGGCGCTGACCGGGGGTATGAGGCCCGGGCGCGGTCGGCCAACGAGAGTCTGCATTTCCGGCAGAGCGAACAGCCGGGTCGAGGCGTCATCCTCGCCACGGCCCACACCGCAGGCTGGGACGTGGCGGGCCATCTGCTGGCCACCCTCGATTCCAAAGAGGTCATCATCGTCATGGAGGCCGAGCGGGACCGCCAGGCGATGCACCTTCACGATGATGCCCGCAGCCGCGCCGGCATCCGCATCGCCCACGTCGGGGACGACCCGCTCGCCGCCCTTCCATTGTTGGCCCACCTGCGGCGCAAGCAGGGGGTTGTGGCGATGAAGATCGACCGCACCGCCCCCGGCATGCGCTGCCGACCGGTTCGCTTCCTCGGCGGGCCCTGGCGGATCCCCGAGGGGATCTTCACCCTCGCGGCAACCTCTGGCGCCCCCATCCTGCCGGTATTCACCCGACGCCTGGGCTTTCTCGAGTACGAGTTCGTCACCGCTCCACCGCTGTCCATTTCCCGGCGGCCCAGCGATGCCGAGCTGGACGAAGCAGCCCAGCGTCTGGCGACCTTGCTCGAGCAGTTCGCCCGAGCCAATCCCCACCAGTGGTTTCGGTTCGACGAAATCTGACCCATCGTCAGAGTGAGGCTCACCCTCAGGGATGGGCAGCGGTGCAGGAGGCCCAGCATTTGGGCTAGGCTGCGACAACCATCATGAAGATCGCCTTCGTCTCGGCCAACCGTGAGAAGCTGCCGGATCCGGTCGTCCCGATCGGCCTGCTCTACGTGATGGCCGCGACGCCAGACCAGCACGACAAGGTGCTGTGGGACCTGTGCTTCCATGAGGATCCCCTCGCGGAGCTGAGCGCCCAGCTGGCAGACCACGCCCCCGATCTGGTGGCTATCGGGATGCGCAACATCCAGAACAGCGACTACACCGGAGTGACGAACAATCTGAGCTACTACCGGCAAATCATCGCCACCGTTCGGAAGCACTCCGCTGCCACTGTGGTCCTCGGCGGCGGCGGCTTCAGCGTCATGCCCCAAGAGCTGATGGAAACACTGCGGCCGGATTTCGGCATTGCTGGCGAAGGGGAAGAGGCATTCCCCGCGCTCTTGGCCGCACTGGCGAGCATCGATGACCACAGCCCTGGGACCAGCCCGAAAGGGTGCACCCCGGCCTTGTCGGCCATCGACAACCTGCACTACTTCGAGGGCGAGCGTTTGGTCACCAACCCGCGGGTGAATCCCTTCCGCGATCTCGACACCCTGGCCCGACCTGACCGCTCGGCGAGCGACGACCGCTACACCCGCGAGACGGGCATCCAATCAGTCCAGACCAAGCGGGGCTGCGCCTTGCGGTGCACCTACTGTACCTACCCGATCATCGAAGGCCGGACGGTGCGCCTACGGGACCCGGAAACGGTGGTCGACGAGATGATCCAGCTCGCTGAAGCCAATGCCGCGGTCGACCACTTCTTCATCGTGGACTCGGTGTTCAACATCCCGCCCGATCACGCCAAGACCATCTGTCGCGTGATGATTCGAGAAGGCTTCTCAGTCCCTTGGACCTGCTACGCCAATCCGCTCGGCTTCGACGCGGAGCTCGCCGGGCTGATGCGCAGCGCAGGCTGCGTCGGCATGGAGATTGGCACCGACTCGGGCTGCGACGAGATCCTCGACCGCCTGCAGAAGGGTTTCGACACCAAGCGAATCCGCGAGGTCCACCAACTCTGTACTGACGCTGGACTGCTCGACTGCCACACCTTCCTGCTCGGGACTCCCGGCGAGACGCTGGAGCAGGTGGAGCGGACGCTCGAGTTCATCATCGATCTCGACCCCTACGCCGCGGTCATCATGGCCTATCTCGACGACTACGAAGCGCTGGATGAGCACTTCGGTGGCGAACGTCGCCAGCTGCGTCAGCGGCTGCTCGAGCGGTTGGCCAAGGTCCATCCCTCGTTCCCGAGGTGGGTCATCCCCTCGTTGACCGTAAAATTCGACCGACGGCTTTTTCAGACCTTGCGCCGGCGCGGTCTCCGGGGACCACTCTGGCATCACCTCGACCAGGTGCCACGCCGCATCGGCCAGGCGCGCCCCGGCTCCGCTGGTGGATCAGAGGTCTGAACAGGACGCGACCTTTCAGATGTGCATGGCTGCTTTTCAGATCTGCAGCGGCCCATAGGGCCGGCGGCCGCAACCAGGCGAAACGGTGTGGCCTGAGCTTGGCATCCTTCGTGCACTAAGAGATATCGAGCGTCGCTGTGGAGATTCCCCCCCCCTTTCCATGGCGACGCTGTTTTTTTGTGCTCCTACACGAGCCACCGTCCCGAGGAGCGCAGCCCCAGAGACGGCTCCACGGACCCCAAGCTACTCGTTGGGGATATCGCCAGGACCGTAAGGAGGTGCGGGAAACCCGTCCTTGACCTCGTCCTCAGGGATGTCTCGCAGGAAGACCGATCCGATCGCCACGCCATTCGGGGTCGCGCCGAGGAACAGGTTCTGAGCCGAGAAGGAGCCCGCCCCGCGCAACACTCCCTGCTCGTCGAACTCGAACTGGATGTTGAGCTTGATCCCCTTGATACCGACCGGTGGACTGATGACTTGGACATCGGCGGGCGCATTGGAGAAGGCCCAGGTGTTCTCCGCCTGGTCCTCGATGCAACCACGGGCGGTGAAGCTGTAGCCGGTCTTTCCCCCCTCAACGTGGATGTAGTCTGGGTACTCTTCCACCGTGGCCATCCGCTTGGACGGCTCGACACAGGCCGGAGCCGGCAGGGTGCGGCAAACCTCGGTCTCCGAGTTGCAGCTCAGACCGAAGGGTGAGCAGTCGATGGTCGGGTCCCGATCGGCATTGGTGAATTGTCCGACCAAGGCGCCCGAGGCGGGATCGACGACCAGGTGAATGAACAGCTGTATCTGGGTGTCGAGGGGCGAATCGACCTCCACCTGTGCGATGAGCCGGGTGTCAGCGAAGGTGGTCGGCTTGGGGTCGGCCCCGCAGTCGAAGGTGGCGCCGAACTTGAGGACCTGACGAACATCCCAGGCATGGCCTTCTTCGTCGGCCAAACCCGGTTCGACCACCACCGCCAGCTGCGGACCGATGGGCAGCGTCTTGGTGAGCGACATGGTGTAGCTCGTCTTGGTCTCGTCGTACTCACCCAGCCCGCCCTCCTCCAAGCTGTTGACCCACTCATAGATCACGTCGAGCTCGGTGTTCGGGTCGCCATCCTCATCGTAGAGCCGCCCTTCGCCATCCACTTGATAGCGAATGACTCGAACGCTGAAGGTGGCCGGATCGACAGGCTCGTGAAAGGCGATCGTGAGCGGCGCGGCGGGATTGGCCAGGACGCCGAACTCGTCGACGTCCGGCAGGCTGGCACGGGGCGGCGCGTCGTAGGCATCGCACCCCAATGAGAGCGACAGAGGCAAAATGGCGAGGGTGAGCGCGAGGACCGGAAATCGAGACAGCATGACGGCTCCGCTTCTCTAGAAGAACATGGTGGCGCGAGCTTGGGTGAGATAGCTGTTCACGGCGTCGCCGTTGACGTCCTGGAGCGCATCGCCTGGGAACAGCACCGCACCCTCCAAGTCGAGGGCGAAATGCTCGACGAAGCGCCACTGGAAGCGACCGTCGAGCTCGATGCCATAGAAGTCGCCAGGAGGACCGCCTACGAAGTTCACCAGGTCATCTTCGATGGTGGCGCCATCATTGGCCTGGAGTGACGCCACGGGATCGACCACCGGCTCTGGCGCCCAGGCGAAGAGCGCGCCTAGTCGAAACAGCAGGGTCTCGTGGGGCCTGAGGTCGAACTGAGGAAACAACGCGAGAGCGTTGGTGAAACCACCTCGAGTGTGGACGCGCTCAGCTGGGAAGGTCTCGGCGCCGAGCTGGCGAATAATCTCGACGCCAGCAGCCGATGCCCGGGCTGACTGGTACCGCACGATGTGCTCGAAGAGCAGCAGGCCGACGTTGGTGTCGTAGGAGAAGGTGACCGCGCTGAGCGGCGTCCGGTTCTGCGGGTCGCCGTCCCCCGAGGCGTAGTCGACCTCCATGTAGGCGGTCCACATCGGCTGGTCGAAGCGGACCACCCCGCGGGCCCCAAACTGCATGATGTCCTGGTCGACGATGGGGTCGTTGGTGACCACCGCATAGGCCGCCGACACCTCGCGAGTGCTACCGATGTTGGCCGCCATGCCTGCGCCAACATGAAAGTCGCCAAAGCGCGCAATGGCGCGCCCACTGACACTGCTCACCTTGGTGCCGTACTGCTTGTTCCAGCGGTACACGTAGTTGAGCTGGGTCTCCAGCTCCTCGCCAAACCCGAAATCAGGCTCCAAGAAGCGCAAGGCGCCGCCGACCTGGTGGACGTCGTCCCTCCAAACATGAGCCGTGTCCGAAGCCCAACGGTCGTAGAGGAGCGCGGTGATGAGCCCCTCTTTATCAGAGGTGTTGCGCGCGCCTTCTGGCTTGAAGGCCTCGAGGGGCTTGGTGGCGAAGAGAACGCGATCGACGTAGTCCCCTTCGTAGGCCACCCCGAAGCGGTTCTTGCGGCCGTCCCCCTTGGCGACCTGAACCGTCATGCCCATGGACACCGGTTGGCGACCCACCCGCAGCACCCCGATAGGCGTGGTCACC
>JAUVCD010000941.1 GCA_030590865.1 Myxococcales bacterium
CGGTCAAGGTCACCGGCAAGGACTACTTCGCGGGACGGGATCCGGTGCTCGAGACGGCCCTGGCCCACGTCCCTTGAGATCCCGAAGCGTACCCGGTCCTGGCTGGCGTGCTGGCTCGCCGCCCCGGGTCGCGACGCAACCGCAGGGGGCTAAAGCGACAGCCAGGTGAAGCCCAGGTCGATCATGGCCCGACTGTGCCCCATGTTCTCGCCGAGGTTGAACAAGAGACCGCCGCTGAGGGATGCCTCGAATTGTCGTTGGGAGCCGAATCGAAAGGTCGCCAGCGACCCGGTGGGGCCGGCCAGCGCGACGACCTCGCGGAACTGAACGCACTCGACGTCCGGGTCCTGATCCCACTCGGCCTGGTTCGTGCACTCCTCCACAACATCGGTAGCCATGCCGATCGAGCCACCGACGGCGATCGTGTAGACCGAACCGAGATTGAAGCGGACCTGGACGGGAGCCATGAGCAGCAAGGTGAATCCCTGGCGAACAGCCACTGACCCGTCGTCCCCATCCTCTTCGTCGGCCCAGGTCTCCTCCGCCTCTTGCTCGGCATCCTCGCTCGGCGAAGCCCCGCCGAGATAAGCATTGACGCCGGTTCGAATGTCGATGGCTGGGATAACGCCGAAGTTGATCGGAAACGCGAGCTTGGCCGCAACCACCAGGGAGACGTGCTTGTTGGGAGGCATGATGGCCATGCCCCCTTCAACGCCAATCCGCACCCCCTCGCGGAGCCGGGCCAGCGCGCGAGCCCTGGACAGCTCCACCTCGATGCGGGTGACGTCGCCGCCCCGAATGAGCACGTCGATCTTGCGGTTGCCGCCGTCGTCGAAATTGACCCGCAGCTGGTACTCTCCCGGCGTCAGCCCAGGCAGCTCGAGAGGCGTTCGGCCGACCTCTGAGCCGTCGAGGAGGACGGTGCCCGGCTCAGCCGCGGTGACGTGAAGCGTGCCCGTTGCCGCCGCGGGAGCCGCTGGTGGCGACGGCGGCGGTGGCACCGGAGCCGGCGGCAGCGCTGGCTCGGTGGGCTCAGCCGGCTCGGTGGGTTCGTCCGGTTCTGGAGGCGGCGCGATCTGCTCACATTGGCACGGCTCGAGCCGCCGGCCGTCGGGCGCGCAGACCTGCACCCCCGACGTCTCGCCGGGACAAGCACATTGGCTCTGTGCCCCCGGCACGCAGCCCGTGGCCTGGGCCCGAGCGCTCAAAGAGAACGCCAAGACCAGAACCGCTGAGCCTGCCACAGCAAAGTAAGTAACTCGTCGCATCTCGTCGCTATCCTTCGTTACGCCGGGGTCCACAGGGTGGCCCAACAGTCCTCCTGGCCAAGGGACAATAGTCACGTTGTGACAGTTCACGAAACAAAGTTCGCCCTCTCCGAAAGGGATCAACCGACTTGGACTCGCGGCCAGGCCGTGGCGACCTGTCCGGCGGCCTTCGTGGGTCAATCCTCGCAGCCCCGACGGTGAACCAGGTAGACTCTCGCCATGACTGCGGGGGCCCATGGCGACAGCGCGTCACTACCTGCCGGGCAGATCGTGGCGCAACGCTACCGTATCGAACGGCTGATCGGTGAGGGAGGCTTCGGCGCGGTCTACCAGGCCACTCAGCTGGATACGGCCGCGGTGGTGGCCCTGAAGATCCTCCATCAGGGCAAATCGATGAGCAGCAGCCAGCAACGGCGCTTCCAACGGGAGGCGGAGCTGACGATGCAGCTGCAGCATCCCAACGTGGTGCGCACCCTCGATCACGGTCGCACCGACGAGGGACTGCCCTTCATCGTCTTCGAGCTGCTGGTGGGCGAATCGCTGCAAGACCAGCTGCTGCGGACGGGCAAGCTCAGCGTCACTGAGGTGGGGACCATCACCGCTCAGGTGCTCGAGGCCCTCGGTGAGGCCCATACCCTCGGCATCGTGCACCGAGACGTCAAGCCGGCGAACATCTTCCTTTGTGCCGAGTTGCCGCTGGCTGAGTCGGTGCGAGTCCTCGATTTTGGCATTGCCAAGGCGATCGCTGGTGACGAATCCAAGGCCACCAAGCTCACCCAGACCGGGCAGATGTTGGGCACCCCTTACTACATGGCGCCTGAGCAAGTACGGGGCGGAGGGGTCACCGCGGCAACGGACATCTATGCGGTCGGTTTGGTGATGGCCGAGATGCTCACCGGTCGTCCGGTCATCGCGGGAACGACCGCCATCGAAGTACTGATGAGCCACGTGTCCGATCGCCCGCTGGCGCTGGCCGACGAGGTGCTGGCCTCACCGCTGGGCACCATCATTTTTCAGGCGATCAAGAAGACGCCCTCCGAACGCTGGACCGCTGCCATCGACATGAGCGCAGCCATCCGACGGACCTTGGCGAGCGACGCTCCCTTGGGGCAGACCGTCGAGGCGCCCCTGACGGGCGGCGAAGGCATGGCGCCAGGACCGCTGGTCGCCGGCGCCACGCCCTTCGACGCCGGGCCACCGGGGTCAGTCAATCCCCCAGTCAGCGACGGTTACGCACCGGTTGCCGGCCCGGTGAGCCATGAAAGCTACGGCGCCCCGGTCGGCTACCCTGGGGCGGGCTACCACGTGCCCGGCGCCTCAGCCCCCCAGCCCGCGGGCCGGAGCAGCGCGGCCCTCTACGTGCTGGTGGGCGTGCTCGCCACCATCGTGGTGCTCGGCGCCGTCGGCGGAGGCCTGTGGCTCGCCTACCAAAACGTGGAGGCCGCAGAAGCCGACGACGATGACGACAGCGACAACGATGACGACGACGATGACGACAACGATGACGACGGCGATGACCGGAGCGCGGACCAGGATGAACGGAACGGGGACGACCGCAGGCTGGGTGGTC
>JAUVCD010000545.1 GCA_030590865.1 Myxococcales bacterium
CCCGATGGGCGGCATTGGGTTCGGCGGAGTGACAGACCCCGCGTCGGTAGAGGTACCAGGCCCAAACCTCGTCGGGCATTCGCAAGAAGGCCGCGTGAGTCGCCATCTCCTGAGGCTGGTAATTGCGCGAGCCCACTTTCCAGTAGCCTTCTTTGCCCCGAAAGGTCGGGATGCCACTCTCGGCACTGATACCGGCGCCGGTGAGAAACACCACCGGACCGCCGCTTTGCGCCGTATGGTCGAGTAGCGGCTCGAGTGAATCAGGTAGCTTGGCCATGGCGGATACTCTAACCCGAGCGCGCCCCCTGCGGGCGACGGCTCACCGGCACACGTAGCTGCCGAGGGCCTGACACTCGCCATCGTTGTTGCAGCCCAGGTAGCGGCACCAGCCCTCATCGCAGCTGTAATTGTCGGCGTCATAGGCTGACCCGCCACCGATGTCACAGTCCCCAGGGACGTTGCAGGCCATGACGCAAGTGGTGATGCCGATGCCGAGATCGCGACACACGTAATTACCAATGGCCGCGCACTCGGAATCACCGTTGCAGCCCTGGTATTGGCACCAACCGTCGGCGCAGATGTAGTTATCCTCGTCGTAGGCTGCTGATCCCAGGTTGCACTGGGCCACCGTCGTGCAGCCAGCGATACAGGTATCGATGCCCACGCCAATGTCTCGGCACACTAGATTCCACTGCGCCTGACACTCGGTGTCGTTGTTGCAACCCTGGTATTGGCACCAGCCATCGGGGCACGTGTAGTTGTCTTCGTCGTAAGCCGCTAAACCATTGCTGCAGTCGGCCGGGGTACTACAGGTGAGCTGGCAGACCGACATCGTCACGCCCCCACCGCCGGTGCCACTAGCGCTACCGCCCTGACCGCCACCGCTACTCGTGCTGCCCCCTTGCCCGCTGCTGCTGGTCGACGTCGAGCTGCCGCCAGAACCGCCGCCGTCCGTGTCGTCATCACAGGCCGCTGCGAGCGGCAGGGTCAGAGCCACGGCCGCCACAACCTTCCAGAGCTTCTGATACTCAATCATCGCAACCCGAGAGTACCAGAGGACGAACGTGCCTGGCGACTCGTCCTCGACGCCGCTGGTCAACTCTCGGGCCGTCTCGAGGGAGAGAACCAGTGCCAGAGAGCGAAGCGGTAAATAGTCCGGGCTAGGGCGTGCGGGCGCAGCGGAAGCCAAGCTGGATGGCGTGGGTGCCTGGTGGGAATTTGCCACGGGCCGAGGTGCGCAACATCTGACCGGCCTGATCACGCCATCCTCCGCCGCGAGCGGTGCGCACTCTGCCCGTCGCTGGCCCCGGTGGGTTCTTGCTCGGTGCCGACCGGTAATGGAGCGGCTCGTACCAGTCGGCGACCCATTCCCACACGTTGCCGGCCATATCCATGGCGCCGTAGGGGCTCGCCCCCTGTGGCTTGGAGCCCACGGGCCAGGTCGTCCCGCGACCGCAGCCGTCACCATTTTGGCTCATCACCGCGGTGTCGCAAGTGATGGAGGCATCTCCCGCGGGATAGAGCCACCCCTCGGGTCCACCGGCGGCCTTTTCCCACTCAGCTTCGGTCGGCAGCCTGCTACCCACCCAGGTGCAGTACTCCTGCGCTTGGGCGTAGCTCACGCAGTTCATCGGGTGATCATCTCGCCCGTCGCGCGAGTAGTTGCACTTTTCGATCGTCGTCAGCTTGACGCCCTCGGTGCCCGCAGTGGTCAGGTACCCGCCATCGCAGGCTTGCGCCGCAACGCAGGCCGCGAACTGCTTGACCGTCACCTCGGTTCGATCGATGGCAAAGCCATCCAGATGCACCTTCTTCCCAGGCTTTTCATCTAAGAGGCAAGCCCGGTCGGCCCAGGCGTTGCAGCCCATCAAAAACTCGCCAGCCGGAACCATGACCATGCCGCCAGGTGCCGGCGGCATGGGCGGACCACTGGCGCTGGCGCTGGCGCTGGCGCTGGCGCTGGCAGCCTGCCGGACGGCCAGGCTCAGCGATGACGCCAGCGGAGCTGCGAAATCGGTGGCCCCGCTTTCCGCCAGCGACTCATCGTCAGCGCTGCTGCCGGCGCTGATGATGACCACCAGGCCAACCGCTCCGAGGGTGGCCAACCCCGCCAAGGCGATGGCGACCCGGGGGCTGCGCGAGATGGCCCCACGGACCGTGGCCGGGGCCCGACTCAGGGCCGCACGATCGACGCCCGACACCCGGCGATACCCTTCCTGCGCCGTGCCTACAACGCCTGCCAAGACTCGCTTGGCGACCCCGGCGATGCCTCGCTGGGCGGGACGGCGCGGCACCGGCGGAGGTCGCGCCGCACCAGCCACCGGCCCTACCGAGTCTTCGAGGAAGGGCTGCGCCGGACGGAGCCCATTGCTGTTAGGCTCGGAGCTGCGCCCGGGGGCCACCGACGCCGACTCAGCCCGCTCAATCGTCGAGACGTGCTTGGCGTTCTCATCGAGCCGCTCCCAGGCCGCTTTCTTGACCCACATGCCTACCTCGCGATGGGAGGCCAGATCGCTGATCGCCTCGAGGGCGAGAGCCATCTTCTCGGCATTCTGCCAACGGGTCTTCAGGTCCCGGTCCAGAGCGCGCATCACGACAGCGTCGAGTTTCTTGGGCGAATCGACGAGGCTGCTCGGCCTGAGGAACTCCTGGTGGACGACGTTGTTGGCGACCTCTGCGATGTGCTCGCCGTCGATCAGCCGGCGCCCGGTCAGGCCCTGCCAGAGCACCGCGCCAGAAGCGAAGACATCGGTCTGACGGGTGACCTCGTGGCCCAACACCTGCTCGGGTGCCATACAGCTGAGCTTGCCTTTGACCTGACCTGGCTGGGTCATGTGGAACTGACCCAAGGCCTTGGCCATCCCGAAATCGAGCAGTCGAGCGAACCCGTCGGTGCCCACCAGGATGTTCTCAGGCGATACGTCTCGATGAACCAGGTTGAGCGGCTTGCCGTTTGAATCGGTGGCCTCGTGGGCCGCGTGCAGACCTTGGAGCACCCCAAACATGATGCGCAGCGCGACTGGCGCCGGCAGCTGCTCGCCCCGACGTTCCGTTTCCCAGAACAGGTGCCGCAGCGTGACGCCCGTGACGTATTCCATCACGATGAACAGCTCGCCATCCTCTTCGATCAGGTCGAGGGTTGGGAGCACGTTCGGGTGTTTGATCCGCGCCACCAGGCGGGCTTCGTCGAGGAACATGGCCACGAACTGGGGATCCGAGGCGAACTGCCGGTGCATCCGCTTGATGGCGACGATCTTCTCGAAGCCACCCACCGCGACGAGCCGCCCCAGGTGCACGGTGGCCATGCCACCTTTGCCGATCTCACCGAAGACCTCGCAACGCCCCACCTGCCGTATGGGCTTGGTTTGCTCTGCCCGGCTCATGGCAACAACCGAGCGTAGCACCGGTTGGCCGACCGGGGCGAATCCGGTGCTAAGCGACTCAGCGGTGCCTGACCCAGCCCTACAGGCAGCCCCGAACCGCATCGCCCCCAAACCTGGCGCGCCCAGCCCAGCCAGGCCCCATCAGCGAGGGCCCGCTAAGACCATCAGCGCACCGGCCACCAGAACGCAGCTCAGCGCACGCCGCGAGCCACGGCGCGCGCTATCAGGTGAGCGCCATCAGAGCAGCACGAGCCGCTGCTCAGTCGCCAGCGCCGCCAGCGCCGCCCGATCCGCCGGTGCTACCGCCAGCGCCGCCGGTGCTGCCACCAGCGCCACCGGTGCTGCCGCCTGCGCCACCGGTGCTACCGCCAGCGCCGCCGGTGCTACCGCCAGTGCCGCCCGATCCGCCGGTTCCGGTTGGACAGTCGCTGTCGAAGTCGTCGATCTCGCCATCGCAGTCGTTGTCGATGCCGTCGTCGCAGATCTCTTCGGCCGCGGGGTTGATGGCTGCACTGTTGTCGTTACAGTCGACGCTCGAATCGTAACCGTCGCCGTCGTGATCATCGATATCGTCGTCGCTGTCATTGACGATACAGGCAGCGGCGGAGAAGGCGAGCAGGCCGGAAGCGAGCCAAACAAGGGAGGTTTTTGTAAGTTTCATGGTCTAGACGATGCTGTTGCGGCAGGACCGAGCCCACCAGGCGGGGTTGTGTGCCAGAGCGGAGCTGAGCCTACGCCTGGACATCAAAAGGTTCGTAACCCAACTAGCGTATCGTGCCCCGCGCCAGCGGGAAAGCTGGTGGCACGAATCGGGCGCACTGCCCCAAGTCCGCGAAATCCGTGTCATGCGGCCCCAGGCCAGAGGCGATCGATGATGGCGTCGGTCATTTCGTCGCAGCTGACCGCACCCTGGCTCAGCTCTTCAGGTCGGCCCCGCAGCTTGAGCATGTCGTAGGTGCGCACCTTCCCCTCCTCGACGACCTCGGCAATGGCAGAGCGGATCCGAGTGGCGAGCTCACCTTCCCCGAGGTGATCGAGCATCAAGCAAGCGGCCAGGATCATGGCGATGGGGTTGGCCATCGATGGCTCTTGGCTGCCCAACGTCGGATTCGGACCGTGACTCGGTTCGAAGATGGCACAGTCTGGTCCGAGGTTGGCCGCAGCTGTGAAGCCCTGCCCGCCCACCAGCCCTACGAAACCGTCAGAAACGATATCGCCAAAGGTACTACCGGCGATGATCACCCCCTGATCCTCGGGATTGTGGGTGAGCCACATCATCTGGGTGTCGATGTCGGTCAGCCGCAACGGAATGTCAGGATAGTCGGTCGCCACGTCGCGGGCCGCCTGCTCGAGCATGCCGGCGCTCTGTCGGATCACCAGCGGCATGTCGCACAGGGTCACCGACTGATAACCATGCTCCTTGGCGTGGGCAAAGGCCTTCTCACAGACGTATCTGCAGGCCTGTTTGGCGCATATTCGGCACGCGATCACCAACTCTTCAGAGGGCACCTCGGCAAAAGCCGCCATTTTCTCATGGGTCTCGAGTGCCTCACGTACCGCGGTCGGTGGGTTGGTCCATTCGACCCCCGAATAGAGCCCCTCGGTGCTCTGTCGGAAGACCACCACATCGATGGGCGGCTCTTCGAAGCCCTCGTCGCTCGTCCGGCGAATGAAGTTGAGTGGATTACCGGCAAAGGTCCTGCAGGGCCGCACGCGGACCTGCAGGTTGAGACGCTGGCGCAGCTCGATGGTCGGGTAGTAGTAGCCCGGCCCAGCCGCCGACGCCTGGCCCTCAGAGGGTTGCGACTCGAGCGCAGTCAGGCCCTCGTGCCTCCGCCTGGTAGTCACGGGGCCGAGCAGGCCCACGCCGTGCTCGGTCAGCAGATCGATGGTCCGTTGAGGCAGCGGCTCGCCTCCCTTGGCAAATGCCTCCCAACCGATTTCCGCTTCGACGTAGCGGCCCTCGAAACCCACCGCGCCAAGGACTCGCTTTGCCTGGGCAAGCACCGTCTTGCCAATCCCGTCACCGGGCATCGTTACAATCGTGGGCTTGCTCATCCTGGCTCTGCTCTCACGCCCTGTCCTGATGCGCCAAGGCGGCGCCGGCGGTCAACGCCTCGGTGTTGACCGCCGCAATCGTTGGGCTTTGAAACTTGGCAATGGCCTTGCCATAGGCTTGAATCGGGTACAGCCCGCTATGCTCGAGCAGCGCCGCGAGCGCAGCCGTGCCCACCGAGAGCTTCCCCACTCGTTTGACGGTGTCGGCGAAAGGAAGCCGCAGCACCTGCGCCGCGGTGGCAGGCAGCTCGAGCGACTGCTCGGCGTAGATCACGCTGGTCGCTGGCAGCTTGGCGATCTTGCCGCCAACCCGCTTGAGGCCGTCTTCCGAGAGGATCACGAGGTATTCAGGAGCTTCGATCCCCGTGTAGTCGATCCGCTCGGGGCTGATGATGACCTCGGCCACCGAATGACCGGTCTGGACGGTGATCGGGTAGTCGTCCTTCTGGGTCGCGCTCAGACCGGCGAACATTGCCCCTTCGGCAAACAGCGTGGCCGTCGACTTGATCTTCTGGCCGGCGCTGCCCGCAATGACGATACCAATCTGCCGGCCGAGCGCGCTCTCGAAGCTGGGCTCGATCAGCCGCCGCTTCTTGGTGGTCCCCTGGCGAGCCTCGTAGCCCTGACGACATCGCTCGCTGTACTCGAGCCGGGGCTTGTCCACCTGCTGGCCCACGGTCAGCTCGTGTCGTTCTAACAGCTCGAAAAGGCCCTTCTTCTTCAGCTCATTGCGCGCGGTGTAATAGGCGGTGCACAACTCCCAAATGTCGAGCATGGCAAAGCCGGGCTGCTCGATGGCTGATGCGATGACGCCGGGCAGGTCCTTGTCGAAGGTCGTGGCGCGACGAACCCAGGCGGCTCCAGCCGCCACGGCGGTCGCACAGAGGTCCATCGGTGCCTCGACATTGCCCCAGGGGGTGGTGGAGGTGACTCCATCGGTGGGGGTCGTCACCGAGTGCTGCCCCCCGGTCATGCCGTAGTTGAAGTTGTTGGCCACGATCAGCGTGATGCCGATGTTGCGCCGAGCGACGTTGAGCAGGTGAGTTCCACCGATGCCACAACCACCATCACCTTTGATGGCAATGATGTGCAGCTCCGGGCGCGCCAGCTTGAGGCCACAGGCGTAGGTGATCGAGCGACCATGCAAGCCGTGAAAAGCGCTGGTGGTGAAATACTTACAGGTCAACCCGATGCAGCCGATGTCGGTGACGAGCACGACCTTGGTCGGATCGAGCTGCAGCTTCACC
>JAUVCD010000780.1 GCA_030590865.1 Myxococcales bacterium
GGCGCTGCGCGACGGTATCGGCGGTGCGGGCCTGGTCTTGGCCTTCGAAACGGTGGTGTCCGAGCCCGAGGCTCGCAACTGGTTCCAGATGCGTCAGCTGTTCGACATCCTGCACCAGCTGGCCGATCCCCGGGCTGGCGATGCCATCGTGGCCTGGGTCGAGAGGACCAAGCCCTCAAAGCACTGGGAGACGGAAGCGGGAATCGCCCTGGCTGAAATCGGCGATCCGCGCGGCGCCAAGTACATGGGCATGCGCATGGGTATCCAGAACAAGGATATCTACGTCAAAGAGAAGTTCTGGCAGGCCGACGCCGGGGGCCACATGACTCGCACCGACCGGCCCCGGGTCGTCTCGGCGCGGATGCTCGCCGACCTGGCGGTCGTCCATCAGGACAAAGCTGCGCAGTTGCGGGAATGGGCCGAGGATCCGGTCATCAAGTGGTCGACCGACATGCCCCAGCCCCATGCCAACGGTCTCCGTTTCCTGGCTGCCGTCGGCTCGCCCAAGATCTTGCAGCAGATGCGGGACTGGGCTTTCCCCGACACGCTGCTGCCGGTGGAAGGTGCCCAACCGCCGTTCCCGGACGAGTTCGCCACCGCTCAGAGCGCGCTGCGTTACCTCGGCTGGATGCGAGACAAAGAGTCGTTCGAAGAGTTGCTCGAGCAGTTCGGCCGCAAAGAAGACAAGAAGATGGACATCACCCAGAACGGGCTCGAAGGCGCGGGCCTGGCCATGCTGGGGATGGCGCTTCGTGCGGTGGCGCTCGGCTCGTCGATGGGCCTGGCCCAGTGGGGCGCGCAAGAGAATGACAAGGCGGCTGAGGTGCTGATCGAGTTCATCGAGGACAAGACCTGGCACGAGGAAGCCCGCGAGGCAGCTTGTGACGCCCTGGCCTGGATCTCTGATGACGAGCTGCTGGGCAAGGTCGCCGAGAAGGTCGGCGAGTTTGCTGAGAGCGAGGATCCGAAGGATCAGTTCATCGGTGCTTGTTACGCCGTCACGCTGACCCGCAGGCCGATTCCCTCGGCGGTCAACATGATGGTCGACTTGCTCAGACCAGAGCTCGACGTGGGTGTGCGCACGGTGCTGGGACGAGCCATCGGCGTGACCGGGCTGGCCGATGCGCCGGATGCGGAGAAGAAGCTCTTCGACTTGCTCAACAACCCCGAGCTGCGCAATGCCGCGGCGATGGCGCTGGTTCTTGGTGGCACCGCGGATACCGCCGCTCGGACCGTGGCGACCTACACCGGCAAGGACGACAAACACGCCCTCAACGATTTGAAAGACCACTACTACCGGGCCTTCGGTTACTGGTCTGATGAAGATCTCAAACGGGGCAACATCTATCGCTACGTCGAAAACGCTGAGGCCATCGTGCGCGTCAAGCTCGGCGATGCCCCGCAAGAGTGGGCTCGCCAGCGCCTCCAGGCCCAGTTCGACAACCTCTTGTTCGATAACGGACCCCATTCTGAGACCCGCGTCGTGTTGCGCTACCGTCTCCTTCAGGCGGCCAAGAACGGCGATTCGAAGATGAAGAAGGGTGCCATTCAGACGCTTCGTTTCATGAGGGAGCAAGGCTCGCTGATGGCGTTGCGGGACGAGAAGGGCGAGACCGGAGACTTGGCCCGCAAGGCCTACCACCGGCTCATGAACCCGGCGCTAGTCGAGGCGGAAGATCTCAGCCACCTCAAGGGCGACGACGAGTAACGGCACCGTTCGGACAGATCCCATGGAAAACTGGCGTGACGATCTCAGTGAGGCTGTTAAATCGAAGGCGGAGCGTGAGGCTGAAGACGCGGAGCGCAAGAAGAAGCGGCTCGCTGAGGCCTTGGAGGTAGCCGACGAGGGGCTGGCCTTGGCGCTTCAAGGTCTGCAATTTTCCGACGAGCTGTTGCAGACCAAAGGACAGCAAGCGAGCTTGCAGGAGCAGGACGGGCGGCACGTCTTGGCGCTCTCGGACTTGAGTGTCGCGGTGGAGCTGTCGCGGGACGATGCCATCCTGAAGGTGAGCTTCAACGACGCCCGCCCGCGGGAGTTTGATTTCTGCAACGACCGACACATCGCCCCCCGAGATGTGGAGGAGTACGTCGGCCGGCGGATTATCGAGCTGGCTCGGGCGGCGCAGAAGGCCAAGCCCTGGTGAAGACGGCCAAGCAGCCCGCGTCAGGCGGGGCTGCCCGGGGCCGGGGCGCGAGGCTGATGCGGGGTGGCGCTTCGGTCAGGTTGCTAGCCATCGGCTTGACTAGCATTCTGTGGGCTTGTGACGAGCCATCGGTTCAGCCCTCGGGGGCGCCTACGGTCTCAGGGAAGGCCGCCTCGTCCACCGGCCGAGCTTCGCCGGTGCGCTCTGGGGCCGTAGCACCCGGTTCCGGCGCGGCGACCGCGCCTGCGATGGACAGCGGTGCTGGTGACGCCGGCGGTGCTGGTGACGCGGGCGGTGCTGGTGACGCGGCGGGGATTTGCCCTGTCGATATGGCCTTGGTGGCTGGCAACTACTGCCCGTCGGTCAGTCAGAAGTGCCTGGAGCACCATGCCGAGTACCTTCGTGAACAGAAGCGGCTCGAGCGGCTCGAGGCGCAAGGCAAGAAGGCCCACAGTACGGTCAGCGAGCGCTGTCTGCGCTACCAGGAGCCGACGGTCTGCCTGTCCAAAGAGCGGCGACCGATGCGGTACTGCGTCGATCGCTACGAGTGGCCCAACAAGAAGGGTGAGCTGCCCATCTACCTGGTGAGCTGGCACGACGCGCGCAAGTTCTGCAAAGAGGTGGGCAAGCGTCTCTGTACGGTGGAGGAGTTCAACTTCGCCTGCGAGGGCGAGGCGATGCTCCCCTATACCTACGGTTACGTGCGAGATGACCAGAAGTGCGCCATCGACAAGCCCTACATCAAGCGTGAGAAGAACCTGAAGCGTTACGAGCGTTGCATGCAGGACGAGGTCTGCAAGGCGGAGATCGAGCGATTGGACCAGCGTGAGCCGGCCGGGTCTCGTCCTCAGTGTGTGTCGCCATTTGGGGTCTACGACCTGAACGGCAACATCAACGAGTGGGTGCGACGTCCGCGGGAGGAGCCGCCCAACCGCAGCGGCTTGAAGAGTGGCTGGTGGGGGCCGGTGCGGTGCCGTTGTCGGCCGACGGTGGGCTTTCACAAGGAGCACGACTACGGCTACGAAGTTGGCTTCCGGTGCTGCAAAGATGTGGCGGATTAGCTTGCTCGGGGGCCTGACGATTCCGTGCCATGGGCGAGCTTTTTCCGACTTTTCGGCCCAGTATTGCTAGGCTTGCCATCGATTCAGGAGAGGATGCATGAAAGCAACGATGCACTTGGGATGGGCTCTCGGCTGTGCTGGGCTGCTACTCGCGGCCTGTGGTGACCGGGGGCCGGAGCCGGAAGATCCGGCCGGTTACGGCCAGCCGGGCTATGGGCAACCAGGGGCTCAGCCGGGTTACGGCCAGCCGGGCTATGGCCAGCCGGGCTATGGGCAACCCGGGACTCAGCCAGGCTACGGTCAGCCGGGCTACGGGCAGCCAGGGGGCCAGCCGGGTTACGGCCAGCCTACCGCTACCGCGACGGCGACCCAGCCGAGTCTGCTGGCCTTGCCGTGCCAAGACGATTTCACCTGCGGCACTCACAAGTGCAACTTGCAGACTGGGCGCTGCGCGATCCCGTGCGTAAACGCTCAGACTGACTGCGCCGCCGGTATGGGCTGCTTCAGCGGGTTGTGCGTGCCTGGCGCGCCGTCCCAGTAGTGGGTTGACCGTGGATCTCGCTCCTGGAGCGACCATTGCGAGCGTGACCCTGGACGAGCCGATCGTGCGGGGCGATCGGATTGACAGTTGGCGGGGCACCTGGCCAGACGGCAGCGACGCCACGGTTCACGCGGTCAAGCCGTCAGCCGGCCAGCGAGAGCGCGAAAACTTTCTCAGTGGTGCTCGCAAGCTGGTGGCGGCGATGCGCGCTCGACCGATCCCTGGCGTGGTGTCCATCGGCGCGG
>JAUVCD010000678.1 GCA_030590865.1 Myxococcales bacterium
CATCGCCGGCCGCGTCCTATAATCCACTCCGTGCCCTCCCTCCCGTGCCCTCTCCCAAATCTCCAAATCCGTGTCCCCCGTGCCCGACCTGGTGAATCCTCCCGTAGAGGCCGACCATCAGCACAGTCGCCGCCATTTTGAGCGCCCATGCCCCATCAATCGGGCCGGGCCACACCAAAGCGTGACCGTGCCGAGGGGGCGGCTCATCGGACCGCGCCGAGGCCCCAAGGAATGTGATCAATCATGAGCCGCCAGGGGCGCGCGAGACCGCAGCGCCTTGGGGGGCCAGAAACTAGCTAGTTGGCGGTCCGAAACCCCTGTTTTCCCGCGAAGCGCTTTTGGGGTGGGGCCCCGTCGCCGAAGGCGATGGGGCGGGGTTTTTTTTCAAAAACCCCGAGAAAAGACGCTAGTCGGCCAACATGAGGCGCTCGCGAAGGGCTCGCGCGCCCTTCGCCCCGCCAGGGGCGCGCGAGACCGCAGCGCCTTTCGGACCGAGAACTAGCTAACCGCGCGAGCGTTCGCCCTGTTGGGCAAACTCGCCTGCCGTCATGCCACCACGCTTGCGCGACGCGCTGGTGCCCTTGACGGTGCGGATTTGGCGTTCCAGCTTGTCCACCACCAAGTCGATGGACGCGTACATGTCGTCGCTACGCTCCGAGCCGTTCAGGAGCGTCGCGCCGGATTTCAAACGCACGTCGGCAACGTGCTTGTTCCCCTCGACAGATAGAGTCACATCGGCACGCAACGCGTGTCGGAGGAATCGTTGGAGCTTCGCAATCTTGTCGTGAGCGTAGTTTCTGACGGCATCGGTACCGTCCATCTGCCGAAACGTGGTGGTTATGTTCACGGGCACCAACCCTTTCTTGCACGGCCATGCACCGCGCACTCTTCCAATCAGCTCGGCTTGGCAGCCATGAAGCCACGAGGGCTCGACGCTGCCACTGGGATCGCTGATCGCTACCCATTCACAGGTATTCTAACACCGAAACAGCGGCGATGTGCCGCTGCATCGGATTTTTGGAGCTACCGCCCCGGGACCGGATGGGCGCCGCTCCGGTCCGCTACCGAAATGCTCAACCGCTGGAAAATCTCTTCGGCTCGGGCCTGCATCTGGTCCGCCTCGGCCCGAGCAGCGTCATCGTCTGCAAATTCGGGCTCAGTTTTCAGGAAACGTGAGTACACCTTGTAGGTGCGCGCCAGCTCTACCTCGTTGCCCGTCTGCTCGAAGATGGCCACCGAGCGGGCGTAGTACTCCCGGGCGCTCTTGGTGTGAGCCGCCCCCCAACCGCCGGCCGCGGTAATCTCGCCGAGGGTGCGCAGCGCCGTGCCCAGGTGCACCTTGGAGCGCACCGAGGCAAACAGGTCGACGGCCCGGCCGATGCTGTCGCGAGCCCGCACCAAATCGCCTTGCAGCATGTATGCCTTGCCGAGCCCACGCAACGCCTCGGCAAGCCCGAGCTTGTCGCCCAGCTCGTCACAGAGTTCTTCGGCCTGTTGCAGCACGTCGATAGCCTTGTTGGGTTGGCTCATCGAGTCGTAGGTCTCACCCATGTTGGTGAGAATGAGGGCCAAGCGGTTGCGGTCGCCGATCTCGCTGATCTGGTCGCGGGCCTCACCGAACAGCTTCAGCGCTTGCTCGAAGTCCCGCAGCGCCTGAAAGACCTTGCCCTGGTTGTTCAGCGTGAGCACCACGCCAATCAGATCGCCAATCTCGCGACGAATCTTCAATGCCTGTTCGAAGGCGGACAGCGCCGACTTGAAGTCCCCTGAGTCTTGCAGCACCAGGCCCAGGTTGTTGAGCGACACGGCGATGGACCGCCGGTCACCTAGCTTCTGACGGCGGGTCAGTCCTTCACGCAGCTCGCGCAGCGCCAGGTCGTACTCCCCCTTCATCCAGTGCAGCTTGCCGATGTCGTCGATGGTCGAGGCAACGCCCCGCGCATCACCGACCGACTGGAACAGTGCC
This sequence comes from Myxococcales bacterium, assembly GCA_030590865.1. Classification (GTDB taxonomy): domain Bacteria; phylum Myxococcota_A; class Polyangia; order Polyangiales; family Polyangiaceae; genus JAPYTK01. Next base: position 1,967 of record JAUVCD010000678.1, read on the forward strand.
AGGGCGGTGTTGAAGTGCTGGGAGGCATCGTCCAGTGATCCGATCTCCCGATACAGCCGGCCGATGCGATTGTGAGCCGCGCCGCCCTTACCGCCGAGATCGAGCCGGTAGGCAAGGGAGCGCATTTCGCCGTAAGCCGCCAGGGCATCGTCGATCCGGCCAGTCAGCTGCAGCACGTCGCCGTAGTTGTGCAGCGCCTCGAGGCGCGGACCCACCGCACGTTCGCCGAGCAGCGCGAGCCCCTTTTCGTAATACTCCGAGGCCTTGGCACTCGCGTAGACCGCTCGCGCCAAGTTGCCCGCCCGCAGGAAGGTCAGACCGGCTTCGAAGGCCCCACCACCGAGATCTTGGTGGGCCGCGAGCATCGCGCAGTACTCTTCGTTCGAGTAGACGTTGCTCTGGTGCTCCATCCAGTCGGCAATGGACTGGTGGTAGCGCAAGGCGACGGCAGCGCTCATCCGCTGGGCGATCGCCACGCGCTCCTTGTTGTGCTTGAAAATGTACTCGTCCGTCGCCGGGAAGGTGCTGTCCGGGAGCTTCAGAATGTAGTCGCGCTCGACCAGGTCACTGAGCACCTCGTCCATCCGGTCCACATCTTCAGTGTCTTGAGGCGACCAGAACTCGGGGGCTTCGAGACTCGATCGGTGCAAGGCCAAAAAGCCGCCGCGCCAAAACACGCTCCCCATGACGGAGGCGAACTCGAGCAGCTGCTTCTCATCGCCATCGAGCGCGGCGATTCGAGCGGTCACGGCATCGTCGATGGTCATCGGCAGCTTGGCGCTCGACAACCGATCGAGGTGCACCGCCCATTCGGGCGTGGTGGACAGCGCGTCGACCTCGGTGAGCACCCCCACGTCGTGGTAGATGCGCACCATCTGCTCGAGCATCCCTGGGTTTCCGCCAGCGAAGGCGCAAGCCGAGTCGATCAGGTGCTGAACCTCATCGCTGCAGGGGGCGAGCAGCGACTCCATCAGCGTCGTGGCGGCGGCATCGTCGACCGCCGCCAACTCGATGACCGTGTGGCGGTCCTCGGCCACCCGGTCCCAGTCCTCGTAACGGCTAGCCAGCTCACCCCGACCGGCGCAGATCACCAGCACCGAACCGGTCAAATATTCGAGCAGGTAACGCAATAGTCTCAGCGAGTCGTCATGAGCGTTTTGCAGATCATCGAACACCAGAATCTGCGGCGCATGATGGGCGTCCGCCTCGATGAAAGACTTGAACACCGCGCGGCGGAGCAGCTCCGCCTGGTGGGGGTCGTCCTGAACCGCCTTGGTGAGCGGGCTCTCGGCGAAGGGCAAATCGAGTAGCTGGCCCAGGTAATAGACGACGTCGCCGACCTTACGATCGTCGAGCACCTTGGCTACCTGGGTGCGGATCTGGACCTTCGCCTTGTCCGGATCCATTCCCTCGACCAGGCCGAACCGAGCCCGCAACAAGCGGGCGAAGACCCCGTAGGACGAGGACTGATCTCGGGCATTGCCACGAAACACCTTGACCGGTTGGGCGTCACCCTTGTCCCGTTCTCTCAGAATGAAATCTTGGATCAGACGGGTCTTTCCAATCCCACCCGGACCGATCAACGACACGATCCGCGCCTCGCCCTTGCGCACATCGGCGAGGGCCCGGTCCAACATGATCAGCTCGGCTTCGCGCCCTACCAGCAGCGCTCGCACATGCCGAGACGTTCCTAAGCCCGGTTTCTCTTCAGACATAGTCCAATATCGACGCCCCCAACAGCACGGCGGTAGGCGATACTAGCAGGGTTCTGGGGGAGACATACGGTTGTCCCCAACAAAACTGACAGTTTCGTCAGCTACCCAATCGCGCTAACAACGATCGTCGTGGCCGATGACGGCGACAGAGCTGGGCCCGCCCCGGCCGTCCCCAGCCAGCCTGAGGGCGAGCCTGCCGCAGGCCCGACCGAGGGGGCGACGCCTACCGAGGACCGCGACGGCTCGACCAGCGAGCCAGCCGCCGCCTATCAGGTCGACCTGGCCGAGCTCCGTCGCTGCCTGGCATTCAGCTTCAGTGCCGGTGAGCTCAGTAAATATGCTGAGCGCTGGCGGGTGTTCACCGACCGGGACGGCACCGCCGCAGAAGGGGCCCGCGTCCTGGTTCGCGCCCTCGACGGGCGCAACAAGCTCCCCCAGCTGGTCACCAGCCTGCAGGCCCACAAACCGCTGGTCGAGTGGCCGGAGCCCGAGGTTATCCCGGCCCCACCCATGGCGGCCCTATCGGAGCCTACGAGCGCACCGAGCCAACCGATCACCGCCGCCGCCCCCCTGCCTCCTGCCGCGAAAAACGGTGCCCCAGGCTCTGAGCCCATGGGTGGACCGCTGGTGGACCCGTTCAGTCAGCCTGCTGCACCAGATGGCCAGGACCTGGGTGGCGCGGGCAACTGGTGGGCGCGCTCCAGCGTCGGCACCCGGGCCACCATGCTCGTCGTCATCTTTGCCGCTGGCATCGGGCTCGGCGGGCTGGCGTTCTGGCTGCTCAGCCGTAGCAACCACTCGACTGATGCCGCCGCACCTGGCAGCGGTGACGCAAACATCGCCCAGCTGGCCGCAGCGCACTTGCGAAGCTCGGTAGGCCAGGTCACGCGAGCCTGCGAGGTGGATGGTGACGGAGAGACCGCCCGCGACGCGCTCGCCAAGGCATTTCGGCGCTGTACCCAACCGGAGATCCGCCCTGGTTTGGCGCCCGGTCCGCTCCCGCCCTTGACGAGCCGCCGCCCCCCCAAACCGCCAGCTCCAGCCCGACCGACCCCGCGGCGTCCGCTCTCTCACCAGCCGGTCTGTCTCGACCGCTGCCACCGCTTCCATGAGCAGTGCAAAGCCAGCGAGTGCGGCGCCGAGCCGACCTCCGGCGCCAAATACGCAGAATACCAGCGGTGCTTGGCGGGCTGTCTGGCCAAGTACTCCCAGTGCCGGTTGCGGTGTCCTTAGGGCCGACAGCCCTCTTCGTGCCGCGCTCACAGGTACGGGTTCGGGGT
>JAUVCD010000265.1 GCA_030590865.1 Myxococcales bacterium
CTCCTCGCCCTCGAAGGGCCGTCTGCCCACCAGCAATCGGTAGAGGATCACCGCCACAGCCCACAAATCGCTGCGGCCGTCGAGCTCGCCGCCCTGAAGTTGCTCGGGGCTCATGTAGAAAGGGGAGCCGAGCAGCTCGCCAGTAGAGGTGGCCTCCGAACCGACGGGTTTGATGCCTGTCGCTTTGGCGATACCGAAGTCCAGAAGCTTCACCAAGTCGTCGTCCGGCGCTGACAGGAACACGTTAGGCGGCTTCAGATCGCGGTGGATGATGCCCATCTGATGGGCTCGGTGCAGGCCCTTGCAGATTTCGCTGCAGATGCGTTCGACCTCGGGCAGCGGCAGCGGGCCGCACCGCACCATCCGCTGGTTGAGATCTTCGCCGACGAGCAGCTCCATGACCAAATAGGGCGTGTCGTCCTCGATGCCGTGGTCGTACATGTGCACGACGTGAGGGCTGCGGATCTTGGCTGCGGCCTTCGCCTCCCGCTCGAAGCGCGCCCGCAGCTGGGGGTCCCGGGCCAGCTCGCGGTGCATGAACTTCACCACCACCGAAACGTCGAGCCGCTCGTCGTGGGCCCGCCAGATAGAGCCCATGCCGCCGCCGCCGAGCCGCTCCTCGAGGCGGTATTTACCAGCGATGACCGTGCCTGGCTCGATGGTCGTCATGTTGGAAGTGGCCTGGTGGCGCGCTGCTTGCCACCAGGCCACCCACGGTACCACGGGCGGCTCGGGTCAGTGCATCGAGCGGCTGTTCTGGACCCGAACGACCGGCGTGATGGCGGCGTCAAGAACAGGGCTGGCAGTCGCAAGACGGACCGCAGGCCACGTCTGGCTCAGACGAGCCATTGCAGGTGGCATGACAGGAGTTTGCGCCGCAATCGAGCCTCGTGATCGCGCAGCTTTTACTGGCCGCCGAGCACTCGAGCTCGCAGGTGCCACTATCAGAACAGTGCACATCGGCGTTGAAGCAGGTGTCTGCTTCGTTGCACCGGACCAGGCAGTTGTAGGTGGCAGGACAGAAGATATCCGTGTTTGCACACCCCGGCAGAGCGCCGCACTCGACCAGGCAATGGAAGCCAGGGGGGCAGATGAACTCCTCGTTGGCGCATGGATTGTCGCTTGGCCCCCCGCAGTCGACCTTGCAGGTCGTCGGATCCGGGCAACCGCCATTGCAGATCTCCCCAGGACAGGTAGCCTGGGGCGGGGTAGGCGTGGTGCCGCACGTTGCGCCGCCACCGGCCTCGGCGCCGCCGGTCCCTGTGCCCGTGCCCCCCTCGCCCCCCCAGCCGAGCCAGAGTCCGGTGCCCGTGCCCGTGCCCGTGAAGGTCAGCTCATCGAGCCCAGCAATGCTGGTGCACTGGGTCTGGGCGAGCAGGCCGGCCGCGCCGAGGGCAGCACAGAACGCGAGCGCCGGCCCGGAGCAAGCCCGGGCGCGCTGCGCCCATGGCTTGCGCCCATTGGGTCGACGCGGGGCTGACTCATCACTGTGGTTGTCACCAAACATGTGCACTTTCGCGGTCCGTTGGACCACTGGCAGGCAGTGGTCCAACGGGTCGCTGCGTCCCGTACGGTATCCCGTTGCCCATAGGTGGCACAAGCCCACCTTTGCCGGGCTCGCATCACCGGATTGAAACGGGTGGCTGCTCCTACGAGCGAGCCAGCCATTGGCCAGCCAGCGGCAGCGCGCTATGAGATGCTGTGGCCGCAAAGGAGCATGCCGTCGACCCTCCGCGCGACGAGGCCGAGTTGCTTGCTCGTGCCCGAGCGCTCGCCGGTCGGCGGCTGGCGGAGATCGCTGCGGATCAGAGGGTCACGGCGCCACCGGATCTGCGCCATCACAAGGGCTGGGTGGGCCAGCTCATCGAGCGGGCGCTCGGCGCCACAGCGGCAAGCCGGGCCGTGCCTGACTTCATCGAGTTGGGTATCGAGCTCAAGACGTTGCCGGTCGACAGGCGCGGCAGGCCGGTGGAGAGCACCTTCGTCTGCACAGTCCCGCTCGCCGAGGTCGGCGAGGTTCCCTGGGAGCGATCCCGGGTGCGCGGCAAGCTGGCCCACGTGCTGTGGGTCGTGGTTCAGGGTGAGCGGGCCATCACGGTGGGTGATCGACAGGTGGGCGCGGCCCTGTTGTGGAGGCCCACCGCCGCCCAAGAGCAGGCGCTGAAGGACGACTGGGAAGAGCTTGCCGGCATCATCGCGCTTGGGGACATCGAGACCATCACCGGGCGGCTCGGGCAGTTTCTCCAGGTCCGTCCCAAGGCGGCTCACTCGAGAGTGCGGCGGCGCAGCATCGATACCGAGGGCGAGATGATCGAGACCTTGCCGCGAGGGTTTTACCTGCGCGCCACCTTCACTGCGTCGATTTTGCAGGAGCACTTCGCGTTGCCCGGCGGTTGATCGCCGGATACCATTAGACCACGAAGTCGCCCTCGCCCCGGACCTCTGGCTCAGGCTCGAGCGGGCCCGCGAGCTCAGCCGTCGACCCGTGCGCGGAGGCGGCCGACGACGGCGCTGAGGAATGGGTCGTCGATGGCGCCAAGCTTGCGCAACGTTTGCTCGAGTTGCTTGGCGAGAGGGGCGTCGCCTCGAGGTGACAGGCGATCGAGCGCCGTGGCGAGAACCCGCCTCAGCGTTGGGGACGGCGCGATGGTCAGGGCTTTTAGAATTGCCGGCCGGTCCTTCGGCTTGGCCAAGAGGCCCGCCATGGTTGCGGCTTTCAATAACTTGAACGAGCCCTTGTCCTTGGGCGTGGCCTCGCGAAGCTGTTGCAGATAGCAGTCGACCTTCTGCTCGCAGGTGCTGAGCAAGCGCACGGCGAGCCGGTGGTCGCCTTGCCATTTTTCCGGGGTGATGAGCTCGCCGAGCTTGTGCACCTCGCCGGCTTGGTCGTTGGTCATCAGCTGCATGGCCACCGCCAGGGCAGGCTCACGGAAGGGTGCGTTTGCCGTGTCGTTGCCAGCCAGGCCGGCAGCCCGCTCGATGAGCCAGGGGGTCAGGCTCGGATCGAGGAACTCGGGGATGACTCGAATCAGGGCCGCTACCCCGTGGTGCTGAGCCGAGATGGACAGGTCCAGCGGGCTCTGCTCGTAGGTGGCCTTGAACGCATCCAGCACCTCGGCTGAAGGGGGCAGCTTGGGCAAGTGCACAGCGATGCGGCCCTTGCCGATGGCATCGGTCTTCCCGAGGGCATCGAGCACGGCTTCGGTCGAGTCGGCGCGGCCGATGTGGGCGAGCACGATGGCTGCCGAGGTGATCCGTTGGCTGTCGGCGCTGCGCCCCAGCGCAGCGGCGAGGCTCTGGCCCACGGCCTGGCGGTGTTGTTCCGCAGCGTAGCTCACCAGTTCCTGGGCGTCTCCGCTGAGCACGTCGGTGGCCAGCTCGGCGGCCGGCTTGCCCAACATGACCAGGGCTTCGATCGCTGCCGGTGCGATGTCTTCACGCAAGGGGGACAGAACGATCTTCATCAGCGGTTCGAGAGCCTTGGGGGATCCCAGCTTGCCCAAGGCTCGGGCTGCGGTGATCTGCCAGAAGACCTCGTCCCGCCAACGCTTGATATCGCTGTGAGGAGCGACAGGTTGGCCGATCATGTGGATCAGGCGGTCTTCCCAAGCTGGGGTGACCAGTGCCATGACGGCCTTGCGTACGGCGTGGGAGAACCCCTGGACCTGGGCGGTGCGCGACGAGGCGCGCAGGGTCGTGAAGAGGCGAAATACGGGATCCGCTGCCCCTTGCTCCCGCAGATCGGCGATGGCCACCAGGGCGGCGCCTATGGCAGCTTCGTGGGCCCCGGCGGCCTGGTCGTTGATCTTGAACGTCTTGACGGCCTCGATCAGGGCCTTGCGGGTGTCACCGTGGCGGCACTTGGCCATCAGGTGCAGCGCCTTGGTTTGGCTTGTCGCCGGCAAGTCCCCTTGCAGGTAGGCTTTTGCCAGCGGCTTGGCGATGTCTTCGATGACCGCCGCGACGTGGGGGCCGCCACGATCCCCCGAATCCTGAGCGAGGGAGCTGTCGAAGAGCCCGTTGAGGGTGTCGATGGCTGCCACGCGCCGCGCGGGCTCGGACAGCCGATAGACGTGGGTCAGCGCATCTTCTTCCTCGGAGCGACAGAGCCCGTCCCGGGAGCAACATCCGCCGGCGAAGGTGCAGTGGCCGTGCTCCTTGCAGCGCCGTGAGCCCTTGCAGTCGTCTTCCGAGCCGGCGGCGCAGATCTCTGCCATCAGCTTGCAGAGGCCATCCCGCTCGCAGCGCGCCTTGTGGGCCTCACTTTGGCGACAGAAGGTTGCCGGGTCGTGGCACAGGCCTTGATGGCACGTCAGCCCGGTGCTGCACTCGGGCGTGTCGCCACACGTCTCGCCCTCCGATGCGCTACAGGCCGTGACGACGAGCGCGACGAAGACCACCCCTAGGCCGTTTCGTAGAGACTGCACGTCGGCCATCTACCGACGATTTTGACGGCGAAGCAAGGACGTGCCCGCCTTCGAAGCGCTATCGGTCGGCCTTCGTTCCGATGACGACGTACTGTTTCGGCAGCAGCGCGCCGTCGATCTTGGTGGCCAAGCCGACGGCCTGCAGCTCGCCGACGATCACCTCCGGCGCTAGCCGATGGTCCTTAGGTGGGCCCTGGTCTGAGGCCATCGTGTAGTCGACGACCCACACCGAGCCGCCTGGCTTCAATGCTCGGACGAGCTTGCCCGAATAGTCCTCGCGGCTCGGGATGTGATGCCAAGTGTTCACGACCAGGATCCGATCCAAGCTCCCATCAGCCAGCAGTGGATCGTCGACCAGCGCCAGTCGCGGCGCCACGTTGGTGAGCCCCAAGAGCTTGGCCCGTCCTTTGACGTGTCGGACCATGTCAGGCTCGATGTCGATGGCCAGAACCTGCCCAGCCGAGCCTGCCGCCGCGGCCAGGTGGGGGATGAAGTAGCCGGTGCCGGTGCCCAAGTCGGCCACCCTCATCCCCTCGGTCAGCCCCATCGCCGTGACGAGAGCGGCAGGGCGCTGCCAACTGTCGCGCTTGGGATCGTCGAAGTGGGCGCTCCATTTCTTGGCGTCCTCGAACCGATGTCCGAGTGGCTGATCGTGCCCTTGGTGGGGGCCTTGGTGAGGCCCTGCATGGCCGCTCTGGGGACGGTGAGCGGCACCGTGGGTTGGAGGTTGTGCGGCCGGCGGGTGCTGAGGCTCAAGGGAAGGTTGGGGCGGTGGAGGGCAACTGCAGCCGAGTAGCGGCGCTCCGAGCCCCAGACCCAGAGCCAGCGGGATAGCCAGCAACGCCGCCAGGCGGCCAGTTCTTGGCAAAGGTGAAATCATGGTGTTCGCCTGAATGAAGAGAGGATAGTCCGAGCCAGTCGTTCGAGGCGCCTGGCTTCACACTCGCGGCGAATGGGCGCCGCAGCTGTCCAGATCGCTGAGCTCACGGTCCGCACGGGAGTAGAAGCCGTGCTCCTGCAAGATCTTCAGCTTGGGCATGATCTTGTCCTCCACGTCGAGCAAGAAGAACCCGGGGAACAGGTCCTTGTGTTGCTCGATGAAGTCGAAATAGGGCCGGTGCTCTTCGGCGATGGCGGTGGCGCCCACCTTGCAGATCTCGTGACCGGTGATCACGTATTCCGGCAATAGCTCGTCGCAGAACTCGAGGCGGTTGCGCTCTGCGGCGGTGAGCTCTTGGTACATCTTCGTCTGCGGTAACAGGCACAACAGAGACGGGAGAATACGGGCCCCCATGAGACGGAAGGAGAGCATCTGAAAAAGAGATTGATGGAAGTCATCCATCGTCTCGTTGGGGTAGCCCCAGATGAAGAAGGTATCGACTCGGGGGAACAGCTGGGTGGCCCGGGAGACGACGTCGACGGCCATGTCGGGTGTGAACCCCTTGGTCGTCAGCTCGAGCATCCGGGCCGAGCCGCTCTCGATGCCGAAGCGAATCTCCAGGCAGCCCGCCTCGGCCATCGCCTGCATCACTTCGTCGTCTGCCAGGTCGACTCGCGCGAAGGCTTTCCAGCGCGCCTCGATGCCGCTCTGGCGGAACTGTTCGCAGAATTGCAGGACCGCCTGCTTGGATGAGACGAAGAACTCGTCTTGAAACAGGAATAGGTCGACCGCCGCAGCTTCGTGCAGCTCCTTCATTTCGGCGACCACGTCCCGGGCCGATCGGAAGTAACAGGTATGGCCCCAGACCGGCGCCACCGAGCAGAAGCTGCATTGGTAGGGGCAGCCGCGGGACGACACCATGCCATAGGCGTCGTAGACCGGCAGCTCGACGTGGTGGTAGGCCGGTCGGGCGATCCCATCGAGGTCCTCGATGCGCGGAGGCGGTCCGTTCTCGCGGATCCGACCGTCGCTGCTGCGGTAGAACACCCCGGGGACCTGAGACACATCCCCGCCGTTCTGCAGCGCCTCGACCAGCGGGACGATGGCCCGCTCAGCCTCACCTTGGGCGACGAGATCGATCCACGGGAACCGGTCGAGCACCTGGCGCTCCACCGCCTTGGCCCCTACGCCACCGAGCACCAAGGTGCGGTCAGGATAGCGTTGCTTGAGCTGCTCGGCGGCGAGAATCGCAAATGGCAACAGATTGGCCATGCACGAGATGCCGACGATGGGAGCCGGATCGGCCACGAAGTCGACGAAGGTGTCCAAGTCGAAGGGATCGTCGGCCGGACAGCGCTGGTAGTCTCGGAGATCGACCTCGTAGCCTGCCTGTTCGAGCACCGTGGTCAGGTAGAGCAGTCCGAGAGGCAGATGGAGCTCCCGCTCGTACGAGCCGTCGTAGCGCACGTGGAGCATGTTGAGGTTGACGAAGGTGATGTCAGCCATAGTCGTAGTCCCGGGATGACCGGGCCTTGGGTGATGAGTTGCTGCTAAGTGCCACCGCCGCTGCCGCCGGCGCCGCCGCTGCCACCGGCACCGCCCTGGCCACCCTGGCCACCGGCACCGCCCAGGGCACCCTGTCCGCCTGCCCCGCCAGCGCCGCCAGCGCCGCCGGTCGAGGTGGTGGTGGTGGTCCCGCCTCCGTCCTCCCAGTAGTCCGGCCCCGCCCCGCCGTCCGCGTTCTGATCACATGCGTAGCCCACCGTTAAGCTGCCTGCTGTGCCCGCAGCGAGGGTGGTCACCGCGGTAGCGACCTTGCCCAGAAAGCTGCGCCCTTGCGGGTTGTGGGGGACCAGGCGATCAATCATCCCAGCCAGCGCTTCGCTCGAAATGGCCTTCAAGGTGGCACGTTCGGCGGCACGGAGCTCGACACCATGGGCCTCCGCGGCGGCTAGCGGGTCGTCCAAGACGCGCTGTTTGAACCGGTCGTCTGCTGCCGCCTCGAAGAGCAAGATCTCGAGCCCCACCGGTACCTGGACCTCACCAGCTCCCGGCCTGCGACGAGGCGCCCCACGGGGCTTGTCCACCGGGATGAGCTTCCGTCCCTTGGTCTTTGGGTTGCGAGTCGTCATGGCCGCCCTCCAATCCGCGATGCTATCACCTCCGCTCGACCCATGGGCAGGTTCGCCGCGAGCGCCTTAGAGGCGCCACCTAGGGCGGCCGGTCTGTGTTCGCCGCCGCTTCCGGTCAGCCGCCGCTGGGCAGCCAGCTTCGCCAGAGCTTGCGGGACACGAATGCCGACGCCAGCCCGCGCATGATGCTACCGGACAGCTCGACCATGCAGGGCAGCCGGCAGAGGTTGCATTGCTTCAGGTGGGTCACCACCTGCCGCCACTCGGGGGAGCTGAAGACCTCGCCCGGCTCGAATTGCTGGTGGTCACCCCAGCCATGCAGTTGATTGCCGGCGGGATCTTCGCAGGTATAGACCTCGCCCCGGTGGTCGACGGAGATGGCGATCTGAGGGAAGTTGCAGGAGAAGGACGCGCCGGTCCGCATAATCTGAAGTGCCCGGTCGGGATTGGTGATGGGCAGCCCCTTGCGCTTGAGCTCGATCACCCTGCCGAAAGCGGTCTCCAGGTGCCCGGCTGGCGGCACGATCTCGTCGTTGTAGCCAGCGATGAGCGAGATGGGGAAAAACTCGATCCCCACCCCCAGACGCTGCGCCAGGTAGGCGAGGTCGTCCACCTGGTCCACCGTGTCCCGTTGAATGCTCGCCCAGATTTTGGGGTGGCAGCTCGGGTAGGCCGTGCACAGCTCGATGCTCTCGACCACCCTGTCGAACAAGCCTGGGGTGCCGCGCAGCTCGTCGTGTTTTGAGCCGTAGCCGTCTAGCGAACAGAGCAGTACGTCCAGCTGAGGCAGGATCGCCTCGCCGTGTCGGGGCAGCAGGTAGCTATTGGTGCACATGGCCGTGCGAAAGCCGATCGCTTTGGCTGCGCTGAGGATGTCGGACAGGTCGCTTCGAAGGGTAGGCTCCCCGCCCCACAGGGTCAGCACGCGACAGCCCGCCTTCCAGAACTTACCGAGCAACTGGTTGATGTTCTCGAGGGTGAGCTCCTCAGCTGGCCCGTCCTCGCTCTGCCAGCGGTTGCAGCAGTCGCAGCGGAGATTGCAGCGTGCCGTTGGCTTCAAATAGAGGAGAAATGGTCGTCCTGTGATCAGGGCGTTGCGAGCCAGTGACACGCCCCATTGCAGTGTTTTGATGAGTCCTTTCGCCATCAGTCTTGCCTAGCGGCACCGGAGGTTGCAGCGCCGAGCCCGGCGTCTTCCAAACACCTGAGGATAGCACCAGCGCTCAGGGTGGGGCGAGCGGACCACTCACCGGTGCCCACCTGCGATGGCTGCGGCGAAAGGTAGTGGCCACGGCGTGCCGCGCCCCCTGGCGATCTCAAACGGGTCGCTTGGCGTCGGCCCAACTGACTGATAACGGTCGAGCTTCACCATGAGCCATAGTTATGCGGATCAGGTAGCCTGGATCACCGGGGGCGGAAGTGGGATTGGCCGGGCCACGGCGCTGGAGCTGGGCCGCCGGGGAGCCAAGGTGGCCGTGTCGGGCCGCCGGGCCGATCGCCTAGCTGCCGTGGTCAGTGACCTCGAGGCCGCCGGAGCCGAGGCGCTGGCGGTGAGCTGTGACGTTCGGGACGAGCAGCAGATCGAGGGGGCCGTCAAGGCCGTGGTCGATCGCTTCGGCAAGCTCGACGTGGTTCTGGCGAGCGCTGGCTTCTCGGTAGCCGGCAAAGTGGTCGATCTGAAGGGCGAGGATTGGCGTCGCCAGCTCGAGACCAACGTGGTCGGTGCGGCGCTCACGGTGCGCCACGCTTTGCCCCACCTGCGGAAGACGAAGGGTCGCATCGGCCTGATCGGCAGCGTGGCGAGCTTTCTGTGCCAACCCAAGCTGGCTGCCTATAGCGCGTCGAAATTCGCGGTGCGGGCCATTGGGCAAACCCTCGCCATCGAGCTTCATGGCAGCGGCGTGAGCTGCACCACCATCCATCCTGGATTCGTCGATAGCGAAATCGCCAAGGTGGACAACAGTGGCCACTTCGACCCGGCGCGCAACGATCGCCGTCCCAAGAACCTGATGTGGCCGGCTGACCAGGCAGCGGAAGTGATCGTCAAGGCTCTGAGCCGTCGCAAACGGGAGGTGGTGTTCACCGCTCACGGTAAGGTCGGCGCTTTCGTCGGCCAGCATTGGCCCGGGCTGGCTCACCTGGTGATGACCCGCGGCAAGTGAGCCCGCGCTGCCGCGTCGTAGTCGCCCAGGACTCGCTGGTCGCCGTCATTGCTGCGCGGTAGCTTGGGACCATGGCATCTTGGCGCAGCTTGGCGGGCTTGGTGGCGGTAGCGGGCATGGTCGCCTTTCCGGCCTGTGAGGACCAGAGCACCGCTAGCCAGGGTTCTGCCCCGTCGGGCCAAGCGGCCGCGGCAGCGAGCGCGAGCTCGACGGCGGAAGCACCCGTCAAAGACTCGCCTGAGAGGAAGGCTGCGCGACAGGTGTGCCACGCCGGGGTGGGGGCCATGCTGGCCGCACTTCCCGAGCCCTTGACCATCCAGATCTACGTCAGTCGCCAGAGCGCGCGGCTGTCTCACGCCGCCGATGGGATAGCCCAGCTGTTGGCGAGTCTCGAGAGCCAGGCCAAGGGCAAAGTCTCCCACGAGGTCATCGACGCAGGCTCGGCGGCGGGCCGCGACGGGGCTAAAGCGGCGGGGCTACAGACGGTGAGTATTGCCGCCAAAGACAAGGTCAAACTCGGCTATCTGGGTATGGTGTTTCGTTACGGCGCGACGCAAAACGTCATCCCGCTCCTCGACCCGAAGCAGCTGACGAGCGTCGAATTCTGGATTGCCAACAAGGTGCGTGAGGTTCGGCACCGCCACGACGCCACCTCAATTCGGGTGGGCGTGGTGACCGGCAAGGAGGAGATCGCCCTCACCGAGCCCAGCCTCGTCCCTCACCAAGGCGGGCGGCCTGGTCCGAACCTGATGGCGGTCCTCAATCAGAACGTGCCGTTCTACAACTTCGCGGACGTCGATCTCAGCGGCGAGATCGATTCCGAGCTGCGTGCTCTGGTCATCACCCAGCCGGGCAGAGCCTTCTCAGACGACGAGCTCAAACGGATCGACGCCTACCTGATGAAGGGGCGCTCCCTGGCCATTTTCGCCAGCGCGGTGAACGTCAAAGCCCAGGACGCCACCATGACGGCCACCGTCGGCGCTCAGGGACTCGACAGGTTGCTCGCCGGCTACGGAATCGAGCTCAAATCGGCGGTCGTCTTGGATCCAGCGACGGGGGTGCGGCTACCGGTGAGAACCCAGGGCGGTGGGGTGGCTCAGATTACGACACCTGCCATTCTGCAGCTCGATCATCAGAGCGGCGCGCCCGCCAAGGGGCAACGGCTCGACAACAGCTTCGCTGGGTTCTTCCGCCTGCAGGATCTGGCCTTCCCATTCTGCTCGCCCCTGGCAGCCCATCCTGACAAGCAGCCCGATGCTCGCATGCGAGTGGTGGCCCGCTCGTCACCTGAAGCGGTCACCAACCCAGCCGTTAGCCAGAAGCTGGGGCTCAACGAGGGGCCCTCGGTGGAAGGCGAAAAGGCGCAAAGGGATCTCGCTATCGTCGTCGAAGGCAAGCTGCGGAGCGCGTTTGTCGAAGACCAAAGCGCCGAGGCTCGACTGCTAGTGGTCTCCTCCGCTCAATTCCTGGTCAACCCCTTTGCCCGGGCCGGCAACCCACCGCCCTTGCCGCCCCAGATGAAGATGATGGGTGCCGTCGGCGGGGACGCGGCGCTGCTGACCATCGCCGCGCCCTACACGAAGAGATATCTCACCGCGACCATTCTCGCCTTCACGAACGTCCTGGATTGGATGGCCGCCGACGAGCGCCTCATCGCCTGCAGCGCCTTGCTCGCTCCGTCGTCCCCAGAGGCCGAACGACGCGGCGGCGCCGCCGCTGTCCAATAGCGCAGCCCAATAGCGCAGCGTCAGCAAGCTGCCGAAGTGGAGGCTAGCTCTCCTCTTCCTTCTTCTTGCGCGCTTCCTCGACGACCTTGTCCTGGACGTTGCGCGGCATGGGCTCGTACTGCTTGAACTTGGCGGTGTGCAAGCCACGGCCCTGGGTCAGACTGCGAAGCTGGGTCGAGTAGCGAAGCAGCTCGACTTCCGGAGCCTGGGCGACGATCTTCTGGGTGGACCCCTCGGCTTCCATGCCCTGGATGCGAGCCCGCCGGGTGTTCAGATCGCTCATGACGTCGCCGGTGTACTCGTCAGGCATCAGCACCTCAAGGTCGCAAATCGGCTCGAGCATGACGGGGTTGGCGCCTTCGAAAGCCTGGCGGAAGCAATTGCGTGAGGCGCTCTTGAAGGCAGCCTCATTGGAGTCGACCGAGTGCATCTTGCCGTCGTTGACCACGATCCGCACATCGCCGCAGGGGTAGCC
>JAUVCD010000726.1 GCA_030590865.1 Myxococcales bacterium
GAATAAAACACTGCCCCATTGAGTGACCCCTCCACGGGGCTCACCACCCTGCTCGAATCGCTTCCCGAGCTAGGTCAACCGCCTCTTTTTTCGAGCCACGCGATCCAGTTCTCGTAACAACTCGTCCTCTGCGCTTTCGTCGCCTTGGCCTTGAGCTCGGGCGAGTTCCTGAACCTTGACCGCACCGTTTCCCGTCAATGACCGTTGCCGAAGTTTCTCCGCGTTTTCGAGCAGTTCGGTCCGGGCCGCCTCAATTTCGACAAACCGAGGCGCCGCCAGCCGACCGGCTGCGAATGAATGGATCGCCTGCGGCATGAAATCAAGTAATTGTGCGGCATGAAGGGACTTTTTCTCGTCCCAAACCTGTCGAACCTGGGCCACTGCCAGCACTAGCTCACCACCTAGGAGCGCCAAGACCTCCTCCACCTCCGGCTCGTCGAGTAAAGCGGGGAAGTCGAGAAGCGCCCCGACCATCGCCAATTGTATCTGTTCTGGCTGGGGGCGTGACCTGGCCGCCGGCCCCTGGGGCCCTCGATCCTCCTCACCGTCCCAGCTGGCCGCTGGCGAAGATCGGGACTCGCTACTGCGCTCCCCTGAGTCGCGCCGATCCCGAGCGGCTGCCTGGGCGAGAGCCCGATCGACCATCCGCTCCAGGACCCGCAGGTCGGTGGGAGAGCGGCCGCCAACGACCAGCTTTGAGGCCACCTCGTCGGCATAGGTCTTGGCCATCTGGCGAAGGTTCGGATCTCGCTCCTCGGCCAGGTAACCGACGACCTGTCTGATCCGCTCCAGAGTCTGCTGCTGCGAGCCGTCCCACACCGCCTCACTGCCGAGGGTCTCGTCGATCAGGTACTCCAGCATTCCGCGGGCGTTCTTGATGAGCCCTTCGACAACCTCCACGCCTTTGTCGCGAGCCAGGTCGTCGGGATCAACGCCTGCTGGCAAGGAGGCCACCTTGACCGATAGGCCACTATCCCGGGCCGGCACGCGGGTGCCCATGGCCGCCTTCTTGCCTGCTGCGTCGCCGTCGAAGAGCACGACGACCTCAGGCGCATAGCGCTTGATGAGCTTGGCCTGGGCAGCGGTGAAGGCCGTTCCAAGAGGCGCGACGGCGGTCTGAAGACCGCGAGCGTGCAAGGCGAGCACATCAAAATTCCCCTCGACCAAGACCGCTTGTTTGCGACCTCTGATAGCGAGCCGCGCCTGGTAGAGCCCAAAGACCGTCTCGCCTTTGGCGTAGATCGGCGACTCGGAGCTGTTGATGTACTTGGGAGGCGGCCGCCGCTCTTCATCCGGCCGGGGCCGGTACATGGGTTGGAGGCCTAGCCGGCGCAACTCTTCAGAGCTCGGCTCGGCCAAAGCGCGACCGCTGAAGGCCACCACCCTGCCCGCTTTGTCGAGCACTGCAAACATCAGGCGATGTCGGAACGCATCGTAGAAGCCATCGCCGCCGGACCGCCTGACGACCAGGCCAAGCTTTGCTGCAATCGTGGGTGCGATTTCCTGCTTGGCCAGGAAGGCCGCCAGCCCGTCCCAGCCGTAGGTGGCGTAGCCGATGCGATGAGCTCGGAGCGATTCGTCCACTTGCTCGCTGCCGCCCAGCCCGAGGCCACGCCGGTGCAGCTCGGCGCGGGCCAGATGAGCAAGCGGGTGTCCGTCCTCAGCGAGCTGTTGCTCGAAGAAGGTGGCGCAGAGCTGACTGACCTCATAGAGCTCCTCGGTCTCCCGCCGCTGCTGCTCGCCGAGCTCTTGATCGGCCCGCGAGCCGGTCTCATCCACCTGAACGCCACACCGATCGGCGAGTGCCCGCACCGCCTCGGGAAAGGTGAGGCCCTCGAGCTTCATCACATAGTCGATGGCGCCGCCCGACTCGCCGCAGCCGAAGCAGTAAAACACACCACTCTCTTGGTTGACGCTGAAGCTCGGCGTCTTCTCTTTGTGAAACGGGCACAGCCCGAGCCAGCTGCGCCCACGCTTCTTGAGGCTGACGTTCTCGTTGATCAGCGCGACGATGTCGGTGCGCTCACGCACGGCAACGATCGTCTCCTGGGTGATCATGAGGGTCCCCCACCCATAGCGTCTGGCGTCACCTCACGACAGGCCGACACGGGCCGTCGCCTCCTCAGCCCCCCTGTGCGGGGACCGGTTAGTCCCCTTTGGGAGCGTCGTCGTCTTCGTCCTCAGCCGAGGCCTCCTCGAGCTGAGGCATCAGGTCGGCGAAGTCCGTGGCGCGGCTCTCCACCAGAACCTTGTGCTGGGGAGGATCGCCCATCAGCTCGAGCTGAGTGGCCAGCCACTGCTCCTCTTCGATGAGCTCGAGCCGGTGGGGATCATTCAGATCGCCACTGAACTCTTCGAGCTCAGCGTCCACCGCGGTGAGCCGCTCGCGCACGACGAGGACGTCGACATCCTCCTTGGTGGCGTAGCGGTCCGTCAGCACCAGCGTGCGGTCGTGCAGCACCTCGGCAAAACCGCGGCCCACTGCCACCTCGGTGGTGTCGTTGCCCTTCACGAAGTGCAACAGCCCGATGTTCAGCGACGCCAGCATCGGCAGGTGGCCGGACAAGACGCCGAACTCACCTTGGACGCTCGGCGCGACGACCTCGTCCACTCGCTCACAGAGCACCACACCCAGGGGCGTGACGACCTCGAGAACCAAGCCCTCTTCGGTAGCCATCTCGTCAGCCGGCCTCGGCCGCCTCCAACACCTCGTCGAGGCCACCCTTCATGAAGAAGTCCTGCTCGGCCACGTGGTCGAGCTCACCCTCGAGGATCTTTGCAAAGCTGTCGACGGTCTCCTTGAGGGGCACGTAACGACCCTCGAGGCCCGTGAACTGAGCGGCTACGTAGAAGGGCTGGGAGAGGAACTTCTGAATCTTCCGAGCCCGGGCGACGACCAGCTTGTCGTCCTCGCTCAGCTCGTCCATGCCGAGGATGGCGATGATGTCCTGCAGGTCCTTGTACTTCTGCAAGGTCTCCTGAACGCCGCGAGCCACCCGGTAGTGCCGCTCACCGACGACGCGCGGGTCGAGCATGGTCGAGGTCGAGTCCAGCGGGTCGACTGCCGGGTAGATGCCCAGCTCGGAGATGGCCCGCGACAGCACCGTGTTGGCGTCCAAATGGGCGAAGGTGGTGGCCGGCGCTGGGTCGGTCAAGTCGTCAGCAGGCACGTAAATCGCCTGCACACTGGTGACCGATCCCTTGGTGGTCGAGGTGATCCGCTCCTGCAGCTCACCCATCTCGGTGCTGAGCGTCGGCTGGTAGCCGACGGCGCTCGGGATGCGGCCTAGCAGCGCCGAAACCTCGGAGCCTGCCTGGGTGAAACGGAAGATGTTGTCGATGAAGAGCAGCACGTCCTGCCCTTCCTCGTCCCGGAAGTACTCAGCTGAGGTCAGCGCGCTCAAGGCCACACGAGCACGGGCGCCAGGAGGCTCGTTCATCTGCCCGTAGACTAGCGAGGTCTTGGAGAGCACCGAATTGCCATCCTCGAGCTTGGACTCCATCATCTCGAGGAACAGGTCGTTGCCCTCACGAGTTCGCTCTCCCACGCCGGCGAAGCAGGACACCCCGCCGTGCGCCTTGGCGACGTTGTTGATGAGCTCCATGATGAGCACCGTCTTGCCGACGCCAGCGCCGCCAAACAGGCCAATTTTGCCGCCCTTACGGTACGGGGCGAGCATGTCGATGACCTTGATGCCCGTCTCGAAGACCTCGACCTTGACCGACTGATCGACATAGGCCGGTGGATCGCGATGGATGGGCGAAAACTTTTTGGCATTGACGGGACCAGCTTCGTCTACCGGCTTGCCCACTACGTTGAGGATGCGTCCGAGGGTCTCGGGGCCCACCGGCATCATGATCTGATTGCCCGTGTGGGTGGCCTTCATGCCTCGAACCAGCCCCTCGCTCGAGTCCATCGCGATAGCGCGAACACACGACTCGCCGAGATGTTGGGCCACCTCAAGCACGAGATTCTCTTTCTCGTCCGAGATGGAGGGGTTGGAAACCGTCAGCGCGTCGTAAATTGCCGGCAATTTCCCTGCGGGAAACTCGACATCCACAACGGGCCCGATGATCTGAGTGATCGTTCCGACCGACATGATTCTCCTAGAAGCGACCTGTCCGTTTTTTGTGCCGCGCGCGCGGGGTAACATGAACCCAGCCCCGAGGCTAGTGCTGCAGGCTTGTCTTGCGCGAACCCACGGTGCCCCGCGGCGACCGCCCTGTGCCTGGGCGGCGGCGGTCGCTGCGGGGCACCGTGGGTTCGCCCCCGGCTCGACGGCTGGCCTGCGCACTCCTTGCTTCCGAGGGGTTTTGGAAAAACCCCTCCCCCAGCGCCCATGGCGCCGGGGCCCCCTCCCCAAAGGGAAAGCGCCGGGAGCCACTTGCGGGGCTGGGGGCCCCTGCCCGCACTGATTCATTGGCTCATCGGCCCCGCCCGCTCCCGGTCCTCTGCACCCCGTTCCTCGTCCCGCGCAACACTTCAAAAAGGGGCCCGTGTGCAGCGTTATGG
>JAUVCD010000643.1 GCA_030590865.1 Myxococcales bacterium
AGAATTGGCATAATCGCTTGATATGCGAAAATGGGGGGAGGTCGCTGCGAGACAGGACGGCCCGACTCGACTGGCAGGCGCAGCACCGACCCCAAGAGCGTCCGCATGGCTGGTCATGGTAGCAGGCTGCAAGCCCGGGGGGAGCTAGCCGCGGTGGCGGGCTCGCCGCAGCGTCAGGCCCAGGGCGACGGCCCACCGGTCCGCTTCGGTGCAGGGATCGCCATCGTCACAGGCCACCGAGAATAGGCCGCATGAACGTCCCAGTTGCCCCGGGCCGGAGTTACCAGATCACCCTTTTGCGAAAATCGGCCGCCGCAGGACAGCAGGAGGGCCTGACTACGGGCCGGGCGGGATCGGCGGCGGTGGCTCGAGCTCCGCGCTGACGACCTTGCAGGCGGCCTTGGCGACGGGGCAGCCGCAATAGGTCTCGCCCTGGTTCGTGTACACGTACTCTGCGCCCCCCAGCGCCTGACCGACCAGATCGAGCGCGTTACACCGTAGCCTGGTGGCCCTGATGGCTACGACGCCGCCGCGGTTCGTGATGGCGGCGCGGAGGCTGTTGTCGACCAGGCACCCGTCGATGTCGGCGCTGGCAGGATGCGTCCCCGTGTAGATGACGATGCCGTCGCCGAACAGGTCTGGCCCCACGGATCGGGTGTCGCTGACGTGGGTTCCCTGGAGGACTCCATCCGCACTGTGGAGCAAGACGCCAAAGCCGTCGCTCCGCTCGACCAGCGATGAAACCAACCGTGCCGACGCGGGCAGCGACTGGGTGTCGAGGGACTCCAGGTGGATGCCGCGGGCCACGCCGTGGTCCGCGGCGGGCGCCGTGTCCCGCACGACGGTGCCCTCGACCAGCAGATCGACTCCCCCGAGCGCGAGCCCGGCGCCAACGCTGTCCTCGATCACCGAGTTGCGAAGCACGAGGGGCGGAGGGGTGGCTGCCTCCCCGAGAGGCTGAGCCAGGATCCCCGTCCCCCAATCCCAATCAGGGCCGGTCCCCGGCGCCGTGCGCCGTACGATGGTCGCCTCGACGAGCAGATCGGCCTGAAGGGCTACAATGCCCGACTGAACGCTGTCCTCCACGATCGAGCGGCGCATCGTGAGCTGGGACGTCTGCCCCGTGTCGGCGTGGCCCTCGACCCAGACCCCGCTGGATTGCTCGCCGTGCTCGTCGGCTGGTGCCGGTGAGGTGCGGCGCACGACGGTGGCCTCGATGGTGCCCGTCCCCTGGAACGTCACGCCAGTGCCGCTGTGACCGTCGACCAGGGACCCGCGCAGCGTCATGCTTCCGCGGGTGCCTTCGATCGGATGATCCTGGACGTAGATACCGTCCGACCCATCATCGTGGATGACCGCCGGGCTGAGCCCTCGCAGCACCGTCCCATCAATGAGGACGTCGGCCCCAGCGGCAAAGACACCACCGTCGAAGTGCTGCTCGATCACCGAAGCGATTGCCTCTAGGCTCGCCGGGTTGGTCGCCGTTGCCTGGACGTTGACGCCTCGTCCAAAGGGGCCCTCCCCGGCGTCGAGCGCCAAGGTATCCCGTATCACCGTCCGCTCCACCGAGACCTCGCTGCCGGCGCACAGCACCCCGTAACCGTGAGATCGTTCCACCAGCGAGTCGCGTAGGCGCAGGCTGGTCGGGCCAGGACCGTCCATGGCGGTAGCCCCTGCCAAGGCCGTGTCGTGGATCCAAACCCGGTCGACCAGCAGGTCCAGTGACCCGCTCGAGCCGAACCCGTTGTGCTCCCCGGTCAGCGCGACGCCAACCACCTCGGAGCCATCGGCGCCCTCCTTGACGAGCACCGCGCTGTGTCCGGCGGCGCCGATGATCTCGACCTGCTGTGGGCATACGCCCCAGAGCCGAATCGGTTTGCCCTCGAAAGTGACCTCCTCGGCGTAGCTGCCGGCGGCCACGGCCACCAGTGCCCCTGGCGCCGCGGCGGCGAGCGCGTCGTTGATGGTCGTCCAGGGTCGCTCTGCGCTGCCATCGCTGTTTCCGCCTGGATAGCTCTGGTCTACGTGCTGCGTGGTGCCGTCGGTGGGAATGTCGCCCCAAGGCGCAACCCCGCACGGCATCACGGCCCGACAGCTCGCCTCACCGGGTACCGCCATGAGGCCCGACGGGCACGCCTCGTTTGGCAGGATGGGCTCGCAGCCATCGTCGAAGGGCTCGAAGCCCACCGCACACTGCTCGGCAGGGATACCCGCCGGCAGGCAGCCCCCGTCCGGCAAAGGCGTGGTCCCGGCCGGACAGCATCCCCCTGCGTCGTTCGCCATCGTGCCAGCCGCGCAACAGCCGCCCGCAGGATGCTCGAGCTCGCCGGCCCCACAGGTTCCCGGAGCGCTGCCTCCTGCCCCCGGAGCCTCCTTGCCACCGTCGCTGTCGCCACAACCGCCCAGCGTCACGAACAGCAGCGCGAGCGCCCAGCCCTGCTGGCAGCGCCTCATCGGTCCCGAGCCCATCGGTCCCAGGATAGCCGTGTCGCCCCAGCACGGGAAGCGAGCAAACGAACTCGTCGCCTCGTGCATGCTCTTCGACGGCGAGTCTGTCACTCGGCACCGCCCCCCCATTTTTCGCATAACCGCGATTCTGGTAATTCTGGCTGTAGGCCCAAAGTAGAAATGTCCGGTTCGGGGTACCGCGGCGGGCATGGGATCAGGACAGACGGTGACGATGAGCACAGCGGAGTCGGACCGGGCGACGTTGATAGCGCAGGTGGTGGCGCGGACGCTGACGCAGCGCCGGGCCGCCGAGACACCGAGACCAGGCGGCGCTCACGAGTGACCGCGGAGAGCGACAGATCGAATCCGGCGCCGCCCAGGGTCTGCTCAATGCGTTTCAAGCCCACAGAGATCCGTTGGGCGATATCGAGCGCATCGAGGGCTACTTGGCGGGGAACGAATCACGGACCGCCTTCAAGGCGGTGATCGACGAACAGACCCACGCGCTCCGGGAGGCCAAGAGGCACCTTGCCAGGGCGGAGGGGGCGTTGAAGTTCAGCGAATGATCGTGGTCTCGAACCGAGACAAGCTCGTCCGCCTGAAAAAGGAGACAGAAGCCGCGCTCGCACATCCGCAGGCCGATGCCGGCCTCGGCCGGAATGTCCTGCGCGAGCGCCTGAGCGGAATCGAGGCGTCCCTGGCCAAGTCGACCGCGGCACTCGCGGGGAAGAGCCTTGGCGACAGATGAGACGTGGCTTCGTGTAGCGACGAGCCCAGTCCTCCTCGATGCCTTGGTGCATGAAGCTGAGTTCTGGCGCAGACCAAGGGATGCCTGCGATTGCTGGTCGAGATCCACGACTTGACCCTAGAGATTCCTCACCACACAACGTTCTCTCGGCGTGCCAAGGAACTCGGCAAGGTCGCTTTCCACAAGCCCCGGCATGACCGACCGATTCACATCCTGGTCGACAGTACGGGCGTCAAAGGCCATAGCGGGAACATGCGCAAGCCGCCGAACAGCCGCGCTTGGCGCAAGCTCTACCTTGCCGTCGATGCGAATCCTGGGCATGTCGTCGCCTGTGATCTAGGAAGAAGCAAAGCCCGCGATGCGGCCCGTGTACGCGCACTGCTCAAGCAGGTCGAACAGCCGCTGGCATCGGCCGCGGCAGACTCGGCCTACGACACCGAGGGAGTCTACGAGGCGATAGAACGGCACCGGGATGGCCGGTCGCCAAGAGTGCTCAACCCACCGAGGAGGAGCGTGCAGCTCCGCCCGAAGTCAGCGACATCCAGAGAGCGCAATCGCAACATTCGATCGCGACAGAGGCTCGGCAAATGAGCGTGGCACACCCGGTCGGGGTACAGCCAACGAAGCATGGCCGAGACCGAGATGGCTCGGTACAAGACCATCATCGGCCCGGTGGTCAGGGTCAGGACTCTGCAAGGTCAGAGGGTGGAAGCCCGAGTTGCCTGCCAGATCCTGAACCGAATGACTTCCTAGGGAATGCCCGAGAGTCATCGAGTGGACTGAGCGCGAGCTACGATGAGAGCGCTGCCGGCTCAGCTTGGAGCCTTGCGCCTTTCGAGCGCAAGGGCGGAAAGGCCCACGGGACCCCACCTCATCCGTCGGTGCTGCCCATGGGCTCAGAATATGTACACCGGCGCGACGGACGGAGCGATGACGAACCCGAACGTGGGCACCATCAACATGAACTTCGCCTCCACGTTGACGCCCCAGTTCTCGTGCAGGGGGAAGATGGCGCCGCCGCCGAAGCCGATGAAACCCAATCCGGTGACCTGATAGGCCTCGATGTCGTCCCGCATCGTGCCGATGTAATTACAGTCCTCGTGCGGGTCCTCGGCGGGGGAGCCACCGTCGTCGCCGGCCTGGTCGCAGACCTGCACGGTGACACCCGCATTGACCTGAGCGAGGCCACCACCGAGGAATCCGTAGGGACGCACGAACCCTTCCTGGAGGATGAAGTAGCTGGCCCGTAGCTCGGCGTGGACGGGCATGAAGCTGCTGGCCTTCGGTTCGCGGCAGGCTTCCGAGCCGAAGTCGTCCTTGCACGCCTCGTAGCGGTCATCGGCGTCGCCGACGCTGGGAGAGCCGCCGAAGGCGAAGCCGAAGCGAGCGCCAGCAGAGAGCCCTTGCCACAGCACCCGGTCGTAGCCCGCCAGGACCCGCCCACCAGCCAGAGCGAGGCCGGGCTCGACCTCGTTCCACCACTTGTTCCTCGGCTTGCCGAGGAACTCGCCGTCGTCGTTGAAACAGAAGTAGTTGTCCGGACCCTGCTGAAACTCGCCGTCCTTGAACATGCCGCACGCGTTCTCCACGCCGCCCAAGGCAAGGATGTCGAGCTGCAAGCCGAGGGTGACGAAGTTCTTGGGCGGTCCGGCCGGCCCGTCGTCGTCGTCATCGTCGTCGTCCCCTTCACCTCGCTCGCAGCTGCCGTCCAGGCAGATCAGGCCCTCACGACACTCCTTGGTCTCATCGCAGCTCGCTCCCCGGCCTTTGCCGCCGCGATCGTCCGCGCCGGGCTGCTCGCACCCCGGGAAGTCAGGCGGGCAGATGACGTCCATGCATTGCTCGGGCGGGGCCTTGCCCGGCAGCGATGGCTGGTCGCCCTTCAGCTTGTTCACGATTTGGACCGTGAGCGGTTGCTTGCGCGTGCCCGCAGTGGCGATGGGGTCGCCCTCCTCGTCCCTGACGATGACGTAGAGCTTCAGCGCGCCGGTGGTTCTGAGCTGCTTGCAGGGGATGACGCCGCTGAACCCCCCCCTCATCTTCGCCATATTGAGGCTTTCCCACGACGTGCCGCCGAAGGGCTTGTAGCGCAGCTTCAGGGCTCCCCCGCCGATGTCCTCGGGAACCTTGACGAACAGGGGCAGCGGCGTGCTGACCAGCGCCTCCTTCGGCGGCACGTACTCGAAGTCGCCGGCGAAGTCGTCGTCATCGTCGTCGTCATCCCCCT
>JAUVCD010000249.1 GCA_030590865.1 Myxococcales bacterium
AACCGCGCGCGGCAGATGGGCTAGCTGCCAGCCTTGCTGCTGGACCGGACTGCAGTCGCTGCTCGACCTGCCGCGACGGCGGCAGGCTGGGCACCTGCACCTGTTCGTGCTGGAGTCCAGGGCCAGATCGCTCTAAAAGACTGAGATCACGACCGTCGCCCTCCGCTGACGGTCATGGAAGTCAAGAGCACCATGGAAGATCGTGTTATCGGAATCGATCTCGGCACTACGAACTCGTGTGTCGCGATAGTGGACAGTGGCACTCCTGAGGTCATCCCCAATCGCGGTGGCTACAAGACCACACCGTCGATGGTGGCCATCACGGAGGCGGGCAAGCGGCTGGTTGGGCACATCGCCAAGCGGCAGGCGATTACCAACGCCGAGAACACCGTTTACACGGCCAAGCGGCTGATCGGGCGCAAGTGGGATAGTGGTCCCGTCAAGAACGCGCGCCAGACTGTGTCCTACGAGATCGTCGAGGGGCCTCACGGCGACGTGCGGGTTCAGCTGCGTGACCAGCTCTACTCGGTGCCCGAGATCAGCGCCATGATCCTGCAGGAGATGAAGCTGGTGGCGGAGGAATACCGCCCTGGCGAGGAGATCTCGAAGGCGGTCATCACGGTGCCCGCCTACTTCAACGACAGCCAGCGGCAAGCAACCAAGGACGCCGGCCAAATCGCCGGGCTGGACGTCATCCGTATCATCAACGAGCCGACTGCAGCGGCTCTAGCTTACGGTTACGGCAAGGAAATGGAGAGGCTGATCGCCGTCTTCGATCTGGGCGGCGGTACCTTCGACATCTCGATTCTCGAGATTGGCGAGGGGGGTGTGTTCAAGGTCATGGCTACTGCCGGCGACACCTTCTTGGGCGGTGAGGACTTCGACGCCCGGATCATCGACTGGCTGGTGCAGGGGTTTCAGGACCAGCATGACGTCGACCTGCGAGAGGATCGCATGGCGCTGCAGCGCCTCAAGGACGCCGCGGAGAAGGCCAAGTGTGAGCTGTCCGGTGTGGGCGAGGCGGACATCAATCTGCCCTTCATCATTTCGGTCGGGCGCAGCAATGAGGCGCTCCATCTGCAGCGCACCCTTGGCCGAGAGACGCTCGAGTCGCTGGTCAGTGATCTCGTCGACCGATGTGTCGACATCTGTCGTGGCACGCTGACCGACGCGCAGCTCGAAGCTAGTGAGGTCGAAGAGGTGGTGCTGGTCGGCGGCATGACTCGCATGCCCATGGTGCAGACGGCGGTGGCTGAGTTCTTTGGCCGTGAGCCCTGCAAGGGCGTCCATCCCGATGAGGTTGTGGGGATCGGCGCTGCCATTCAGGGCATCGCCCTGGTGGACGAGCAAGAAGACCTCATCTTGCTCGACGTGACGCCCCACGCTCTGGGCGTGATGACCTTTGGCAAGAACTTCGAGGAGCTCATCGGTCAAAACACGACCGTTCCCACGAGCCAGACCAAGATCTTCACCACCAGCCGAGACAACCAGACGGCCGTGAAGATCCTCGTCATGCAGCGGGAATCGGAAGATGACGTGCTGCTCGGTGAGTTCATTCTCACGGGCTTGCGTTCGGCACCGAAGGGCCAAATCGAGATCGAGGTCGCCTTCTCCATCGACTCGGACGGCATTGTGTCCGTTAGCGCCAAAGATCTCGAGACAGGCCAGGAGCAATCGATCCAGGTCACCGCGTCGAGCGGCCTGACCTCCGAGGAAATCGACCAGATGATGGAGGACGCTCAGGAGTACCTGGTCGACCGTCGGGAGACCGACGAGTTCCAGGCCGCTCAGCAGCGTGGCGAGACGCTCATCGCTGACGTCGAGAAGCTCTTTCCCGAGGTGGAGGAGATCGTTGCCTCCAGCGACTTTGGGCGAGAAGCGATTGGTAAGGCCAAGGGGGTGCTCGACAAGACTCGCCAGGCCATGGAGAGCAAGGACGTCGAAGCGCTCAAGGAGCACAACGAAGCACTGTCGCGCACGCTGAGGATGTTCAAGGGCGTAGTGTCCCGGCCTCATTAGGGAGGGCGTGCCATGCGCCACCAGCGCCCGTGGCTCGACACGGCGGCGGGCCTGGCGCTCGCGATACTGGCCCTGGTCGTGGGCAGCCGTACGACGACTTGGGCGGCGACGCTCAGTCAACCGGCACTGGGTCAACCAGCGTTGGCGCAACCCGCGCTGGCGCAACGAGCACCTAGCGCGGCTCTGGCGAGCGGTGCCGGCGGCATAGCTGGGGCACCCGTAGAGCCCCAGGTCGCGGTGGCGGCGCTGCAGCCTGCCGCTGGACCGAGGACGGCGGCCTTGAGCAGCGGTCCGCCGGCCGTCAGCTACCAAATGCAGGTGCGCCTCGATCCGGTGGAGCACCAGATCCACGGAACCGGGACGATTCGCTGGCACAACGGCTCGCAGGTTGCTCAGCGAGAACTCTATCTCCACCTGTACCTCAACGCCTTCAAGAACGAGCACACCCTCTTCATGCGGAGTCCGGGGGGCGCCGGGTTCCGAGGGGGTGGGACGCCGCACCAGTGGGGACACATCCAGATCGAGCGCCTCTTCGCCCGTGAGCTGGGTCGCGACCTGTGGCCCGATGCCGACCGTCATTCGCCAGGCGACGAAGCGGACCAGACCGATCTGCGAGTCCCTTTGCCCGAGCCGGTCGTCCCAGGTGGCGTTTTGACCCTCGAAGTGCAGTGGCAGGCCCAACTTCCGAGCCTGGTCATGCGCACCGGGTTTCACCAGCGCTTTCACATGGTCGCCCAGTGGTTTCCCAAGCTGGCTCGGCTCGAGCCTGACGGCCGGTGGGCCCATTTCCCCTTCCATCGTCTCAGCGAGTTCTATGCCGACTTTGGCCACTACGACGTGCGCATCGATGTGCCCGAGGGCTTTGTGGTCGGCGCCACCGGTCACCAACAGGGTCCGGCGCAGCAGCAGGCAGGGCGCGTCGTGCGGCGCTACCTCGCCGACCAGGTGCACGACTTTGCCTTCACAGCCTGGGACCAGTTCGAAGAGCTGTCCCGCCCGGGGCCGGCGGGCGTGCAGCTGCGCTGCCTGTTTCCGCCAGGGGAGCAACGACTGGCGCGCCTCGAGCTCGAGATGGTTGACCAGGGAATGCGCCGCTTCTCGGAGCTGTACGGCGCCTACCCCTACGACACACTCACGGTAGTGCATCCGCCGCCAGGCGCTGGGGAGGCCGGAGGGATGGAGTACCCGACGCTCATCACTACCGGCGGGCGGTGGGTCTGGCCGTTGCTCGGTGTTCGCTTCATCGAGGGAGTGACGGTGCACGAGCTGGCCCATCAGTGGTTCTATGGCCTATTGGGCAGCAACGAGAACCGCTGGCCGTTCCTCGATGAGGGGCTGACCACCTATGCCACCGCCGAGGCCATGGAGGCTTGGTGGCCCAACGGTTCGGCCGTGCAGGCGCCGGGCCTGAGCCTCTCGCAACTTGCGGTCCAGCGAGTGGCGGCGGCGGAGGTTTGGAATCACGGGCCGATTGCCCAAGCGGTTCCTGCCTTCGTCTCTGGAGGTGACTACGGTGCACTGGTGTACAGCAGAGCCGCCTCCCTGCTGGCGACTCTTGGGCGGGTCTACGGGCCTGAGGGATTGGCCAAGGCCATCGGCCGCTACGCCCGGGCCCACCGCTTCGGCCACCCCACCCCAGAGGACCTCATCGCTGCGGTGAAGGTCGATCTGGGAGCGGCAGCCGCGGCGAACCTGCGGATCGGCCTCTTCGAAGGGGGTTGGGTCGACTATCAGGTCCTCGCGCTCAGAAGCGCTGAGTCCGAGCCGGCAGGCGGCGTGTTTGGCGATCCCGATGCGCCCAGCCCGGCGCCTCGGATCGAGGCGGCCTTTGCTGGCTATGCGACGATTCTTCGCCGCGGCACCCTGGCGTTTCCCGTCGAGATTGCCCTCCATGATGCAGACGGTCACGTCACCACGGTCCATTGGGATGGCGGTGGTCATCGGCACGAGATCCCCTATGCCGGTGCCAGCCCCCTGGTGGCGGTGGTGATCGATCCCGACCATCGGGTGCTGTTGGACAACGACCTGACGAACAACTTGCGAGCCGGTAGCCGTCGTGCCATCGCGCCCCGGGTGCTGACCCACACGGGTCTTGCGGTCCAGTTTGTCCTCGCGATGGTGGCACCGTGACGGCCCAGGATGGGGCGAAGGCGCCTGTGCAGGCCGCAGCGGGGCGACCGAGGCTGACCATCTTGCGTCAGCGTGCCGACGTCCTGGCGCTCTGCTTCGCCTATCGGGCGGTCATCGCCACCCTGGTGGCCGTGCCACTGTCGGCGGTCGCGGCCACCGTGGTCGGAGACCACCCGCGAGGTGACGCCGTGTTGTGGGATCGGGGGGGGGTGTGGTTGATCGAGACGGTCCGCCTGGCCAGCCCCGCGCTGCAGGGCTGGGCGCCCTATGGATCGTTGGTCATGCTCGCGGCGGCTTTCGGCTGGCTCTTGCCGCTGGGAGCGCTCATCGCGTCGGCCAGCCCGGGGACCGAGAGGACGCCCTGGCGCGGCTTGCTCAGCCGTTCGGCCCTGTGCTACCCGACGCTGGCATTGATGTTCGGGGCAACGCTGCTGTTGCAGGTCGCCACCCTGGGGCTGGTCACCGTCTGCGCGAGCTTGCTCGCTGGATTGGCGACATCACGGACTCACGGCGTTGATGCGCTCCAGGTCGCCGGCCCTGCCGTTGGGGTCCTCCTGGCCTGGTTGATCGCGGTGGGCCAAGACGTGGTCCGCGCTGCACTGGTGCAGCGCAAGCAGTCGCTCTACCAGGCGCTGGGCACGGGTTGGGACTTGCTGCGCGGCTTGGCCCGTTGGGTAGTGCTGGCGGCCGCCTGGCGCACCGCCCTTGCGCTCTTCGCGTTCCTGCTGGCGGCGGTGGCGGGCGCGAAGCTCACCGGCGGCGCCGCTGATCAACTCCCCTTGGTGGTGGCGCTACACGGACTTGCTGGGGTGATCTTCGTTTGGTTGCGAGGCTCGTGGTTCCATTGGTTGTCCCCGAGGCTCGCTGCCCTGTCGGTGGGCGAGGGCCTCGATGGCGGCGCTGAGGCTTTGCCAAGCCCTTCTGAGTAGCCGCTGCTTGGGCGGATCGAGGGTCGCTCCAGCCAGTGTCAGGGGAGTGACCGGTTGACGTTGCGGAACCCTTGCGCAGTCCGGTCGCGTTGCATTATGGTCCACCGCCCGATGACGGGTCGCGGGCCTCACCCGCGCCCCGCGCCCAGGTAGCTCAGTTGGTAGAGCAGCGGACTGAAAATTCGCGTGTCGTCAGTTCAATTCTGACCCTGGGCACTGCAACTGTAGGCGCGATGGCTACTGGAGGCACCGTAGCCACCGCCTCCGTCACCTCCGTAGCAGGCTCGGCCGCGAGCTGAGCGCGGACCCCGGCTCGTGGCTATTGAGGCGTCTCGGGCAGAGACGGTCCCAGTGGCGCGGGCGCTGCCGGAGCGTCAGGCACTGGAGCGTCAGGCACCGGAGGCTTGGGACCGTCCGGCAGCGGGGCCCCGCAGCGCGGATTGTCAGCGAAAGCGAAGGTGCCGTCTGGAAACTCCAGTGGGTCGTCCAGCTTGACCTGCACCTCTTCACCACCAATCTGGAAGGTCATCTTGACGTCCTGGAGCTCCCAAACCTCGTGACTGCAGTCTTTCGAGCGGTGCTTGCGTTGCCCGCCTGACCGGCCGACCTGTTTTGCCTCTGCCCACTCGAGCTGGCCGCATTCGGCGACCCGCTCAGACACGGAGCGTGCCATTTTGGCCAGCAACTCGGCGTCTACGCTTTTCAGAAGCTCGGGACAGGCCTTGGTCACGTCCTCCTGGGTGAACATCAGCGCGCCATAGGCCTGGCCATCGCCCGCCTTGATCGCGGCCAGCGCTCGGGTGACCAGTTCGTCTATCGATTTGGGCCGCTCTGACGCGGGGTTGGCCCCATCGCCTGGAGCGGCAGATGCTGCGGTCGCCGCGGAGGTCACGGTGCTCCCCGGGGCTGCGGCGGGCGCCGTCGGTTGCGTCCTCGGAGACGAGGCTGGCGTTGGGGCGCAGGCGACCCAGGCCAGAGAAACAGCGACCAGGGTTAGGATGGTCTTCATCCGACCGGCCTAGCACGGGTCGGCGGCGCACGGCACCGGTACCCTAGGGACAGGGGTCGTCTTTGGCCGTCGCCTTGGTTTTCGACGCACCTTCGCGGCCCTTCTTGCGGGTTTTTTCGGTGCCCTCTTCCCACTCTCTCTCGGCCTCGTCGGTGCCGTCGGTGACGAAGCCTCCCGCCGACTTGCCGAAGGCCTTCATGCCCTCCCAGGCGGTGGTCGCCCCGGTCTTGACTGCCTGGCCTGCGGTCTCGCCAACCTGTTCGATGCGCGGTCCCGGGCTGCAGGGGTCGTAGGCGTCGTCAGCGGTCTGCGGCTCCGGGTTGTCAGAGCAGCCCGCTAGGGCTGCGAGCCAAATGAGGGTAGCTGCTGCTGCGGCGGTGCGTTTCACCGGGGAGCCGATCAGGGCGCCCTTCAGGAAGTAGAGCCTCGCCGCTTCGAGTCGGGACGCTGGCGTTCCGAGTAGGCCTGCAACTGCCGGCCGGCGGCTTCGAAGGCATCGCGAACGGCCACGGTGACATCCTCGTGGTCCTGGGCCTTGGCCGGGTCGCGGCCCACGACGATCTCGCCGCCAGGCACGGCCATGTAGATCCGTACGTGGAACAGGTCGCCCTTGGTCTGGCGCTTGCTCGAGGGCTCTACCATCACCTCACAGCGGCCGAAGGGCCCATGTCGTTTCTCGAGCTTAGCCACTTTGGCGCGAATGGACTCTTCGATACGGGCGCTGCGGCGCAGGTCACGAAAACTGATTTGCAGGTCTTGTTCCATCGTGTTGTTCAGTGGTACCGCGGATTTGGCTCGCGGTCGAGCGAGGGACGTGGCGATGAAGGTGACAGCGGCGTTTGCGGCGCCTGGGTGGCGCGCTAGGACGGGGTCATGAACACGGCGGCCATCCGCACCATCCTCGTAGGGCTCGATCTCGCAGCTTCGGGCGACTCGATTAGCGACGGAGCCAAGCTGGCGGTGGACCGGGCGGTCATGCTGGCGACCAAGCTCGGGGCGCAGGTGACGGTCCTGCACTCGACTCACGGCGGCGAATATTTCGACCAGGCCGAGGGGGGGCAACTCTGGCGGACCGAGCAGGGGCTGTCCCGGCGTGCCAAGGCCGCCCTCGACCAGATCGTGGAGCAGTTGTCCGCCGCTGGGCTCGACGGGTCGCTGGTGCTCGACCCCCGGCCGGCTTGGGTGGCGATCGTCGATCACGTGGTCGATCAAGACATCGATTTGGTGATTGTCGGAAAGCGGAGCTACAGCGATTTTGACTTCGACGATCGCAAGCTCGGTACCGTGGCGCTACGGCTCATGCGCCGCTGCCCTTGCGCCCTGTGGACCGTCCGAGCAGAGGCAGGGGAACGGGTCGAGCGGATCGTTGCGGCCACTGATCTGAGTCGTGACGTGGGGCGCCGAGTGATCGAACAGGGCGCCAGGCTGGCGAGCTTGTGGGATGCTGAGCTGCACCTGCTTCATGCGTGTTCCTTGTCCTGGGCGGAGGCCTTGGTGAGCGATGGGCAGGAGCGGGCGGCTCGGCTGGCCGAGGTTCAGCGAAACGCCAAGGCGACGATGGCCCGTCAGCTCGAGGCGGCGGGCCTTGATGTGGAGGTCCGTTTTCACGTGCCCAGCCTGCGCCCCGCTCAGGCCGTCCACGAGACCGCCCTCGCGGTCGATGCTGACTTGGTGGTGATGGGCACCGTGTCTCGCAGCGGCATCGCCGGGGTACTCGTGGGCAATACCGCGGAGCGTATGCTCGGCGTGCTCGACCGGTCGCTGTGGACCCTCAAGCCTCGGGGGTTCGAGGCTCCGCCGATTCGCTGACGCTGCTTGGTGGACGCTCTTGGGGCTGCAGTCTGCCAACCTCTGGTGGCGAGCTGGTCAGCCTCTCGCCGCCTCGCCGAGGTACTGTCGCGCCTTGGCGGCCACCTCAGCGAGCTGAGCCTGGGTCCTGGCCAGTTCCTCGGCGGTGAGCTCGCGGAGGACCTTCGCCGGCTGACCGACCACCAGCACTCTGGGCGGGACGACCTGTTTCGGCGCCACGACGGCACCGGCAGCTACCAGCGCACCGGCCCCGATGGTGGCGCCATCGAGCACGATGGCACCGATGCCGATCAAGGCACCGGTCTGCACGCGAGCGCCGTGGAGGCAGGCCTGATGGGAGATGAGGACCCCTTCAGCGACCAGCACCGGGTGGCCCTCAGGCGCTTCCAAGAGGCACTGGTCGAGCACTGCGCTGCCGCGGCCTACCACGATTCGCTCCGAGTCCGCCCGGAGCACCGCGCCTGGCCAGATGCTGGTGCCCGGCTGAAGCTCGACCTGACCGATGATGCGAGCCGACCGGTCCACGAACACACCGTCGGCGATGGCCGGAGCGTGGCCGTTAAAAGGGGTGACGAAGGTCATCAGAGCTTACCTTTCCCAAAGATGTGTAGCCCTTGGCTTTCGGCTCTCATAACCCCAAGGCCGAGCGGCGGCGGGCCATCAGGGCAAGCGCCAGGCCTGTGAGCCAGAGCCAGGGCAGGGCACCGGCTCGGCCAGCGCCTAAGAGACGACAGCCGCAACTGCCTTCGTCACCTGAATCGGTGGCGCTGTGGGTGTCGCTGCCGGCTGTTCCGCTGGAGGTCGAGCTGGCGCCGCCTGTACCGCTGGAGGTCGAGCTGGCGCCGCCTGTACCGCTGGAGGTCGAGCTGGCGCCGCCAGCGCCGGTTGTTTCGCAGCTGTTCATGGTGGTCTCGTCCCAGCCCAGATCGGGGCCCGAGCCGGCGTAGGGCAGGCCAAGATCGATGCCCATGTCAATCATCGGGCTGCCGGCGCCGAGCCGGTAGTCCGTGTCGAGTAGCGGATCGCCCTGCACGTCGCTGCCTGAGGCGATCTCGTTGCTCGACACCTGCCAGAAACCGTTGTGATCGGCAGCGAAGTTGCCGGTGTCCACCGAGCCAGTGCGGACCCACAAGTTGTTCTGGACCGTGCCGCTGTCCAGGCCGGCACCTTCGATCCGAAGTCCGTCGCTGCCGATGTCGACGAAGGTATTGTTGAAGACCTCGGCGCCCACGGTGCCGTCGAACTTGAGCGCGTAGGACGAGTAGTCGTGCATCAAGTTGCGGGCGAAGATGATGTGTTCCACCGTGCCACCGTCTTCGGCGCGAAACTCGACGCCGGTGAAGCCGTCGAACATCACGTTGCACTGCATGTCGATGTTGGCCGGTCCTTTTTGGAAGACGACCACCTTGTTGTCCGGAAAACCGTGCATGCGATTGCCGAAGATGATCAAGCCATCGGCGTTCTTGACGTCGATGGCGTTCTCGGTTCGGGACAGGGCACCGGTGAAGTACATGTCGTTGTGGTCGATGCGGACGTTGATGATCGATCGCTCTGCCGTGTCAGCGTAGAGCTGGATGGTGTCGCCGCTGCAGTCGAACAGCTCGTTGTCGGCGATGACCCAATCTTCGGCACCAGGGTTGAGCACGATGCAGTGAGCGTCGCCTTCGCCGGCGTCAAAATTGTGGATCCTGCTGCCTCGCACCTGGTTGCCCGTCCCCGACCCGTCGACACCGTCCCGATCACCCCCCGACAGATCGATGCCCTGCAGCCGGTTGTGGTCTCCTCGCAACCGAAAGCCATCGGCGCCTGAGCGGGCGACGAAGGTCAGATCGATGATGTCCCAGTAGTCGCCATCGATGGTGACCCGTCCGGTGATGGTGGCCTCACCGTCACCAGCGGGCTGGATGGTGATGCGGGCGCGGTCCGTCCCGTCGGCGGTCAGGTCGACGTCGCCGTCGTAGCTGCCACCGTGCACCACGATGACGTCCCCGGCTGCCGCCACATCGGCGGCGTCTTGGACGGTGGCGTGGGTCTGGCCACTGCCGACGTGCAGATCCGCGGCCGCAGCGCTAGGCGCTAGCAGCCACCCAAGGGCGGCGAACAGCGGGATGGGAATGATGGCGTGTCGATCAACCATGGGTCCATGGTGCCACAGTCCGGACGAGGTGGTGTGGTTGTGCAGCACCGGCTGGTGGGCGCGCTAGCCTGGCGCGCCATGACCGCCCCCGCCAGGGGTAGCGATGCGAATGCGGTCCCCGATGGCGAGCTCGACGGTGGCTTTGGCTCCCACGTCTCGCTCAGCCATCTCATTGCGCCCCACCGCTCCGGGGGCGCCGCCCGCCAGCCCGAAGGGGAGGCTGATCCGGCGCTCGGACAACACGGTTGCGGTCATGGGTTGCCGCGCTTCGAGGCACCGAATCAAGCCGTCGCCGCCTCGTCGCGCCCCCTCGCCTCCCGAGCCCCGCCGGACCGAGAACTCTATCACTCGCACCGGGAAACGGTCTTCGAGCACCTCGGGATCGGTGATGCGAGTGTTGGTCATGTGGCTTTGGACTGCCGAGGCTCCGGAGCGGCTAGCGGTGGCGCCGCAGCCGCCACCGAGGGTCTCGTAGTAGCCATAGTCGCTGCTGCCGAAGCTGAGGTTGTTCATGGTGCCCTGACTGGCTGCCGAGATCCCCAAGGCGCCGAGCAGCAGATCGACGATCCGTTGAGAGGTTTCGACGTTGCCTCCTGCCACGGCCCGATCGGCGTCGGGCGCCAAGAGTGTGCCTTTGGGGATGTGCAGCGTGATCGGTCGCAAGCAGCCGCTGGCCAGAGGGATTGGCCTACCGACCAGTAGGCGCATGACGTAGATGATGGCGGCTACGGTGACGGCCCGCGGGGTGTTGAGGTTGCCCGCCACCTGGGGGCCGGTGCCCGAAAAGTCGATCGCCAGCTTGGCGCCAGCGATGCGGAGGGTCACCACCAGTGGTGTCCCGTCGTCGAGCTGGTCGTCGTGGCGGTAGCACCCATCGGCAAGATCGGCGATCGCCGCGGTCACTGCCTCGGCAGCGTTGTCTTGAATGTGGGTCATATAGGCGGCCACGGTCGGCTGTCCGTAGCGCTGTGCCAGCTCGCGCAGGAGTCCCAGGCCAGCGTGGTTGGCGGCCAGTTGAGCCTCCAGATCGGCAATGTTCTGGGCCGGGTTACGGGACGGATGGGGCCCAGCGGTTAGCGCTGCGCGCAGCTGGGCCACGTCGAGTCTGCCGGCCCGTAGGAGGGGTAGCGCTCGAAGGACGACGCCCTCCTCGGAGAGCCAGCGCGAGTCGGCGGGCATCGATCCGGGGGTGG
Source organism: Myxococcales bacterium (assembly GCA_030590865.1). Taxonomy (GTDB): domain Bacteria; phylum Myxococcota_A; class Polyangia; order Polyangiales; family Polyangiaceae; genus JAPYTK01. The sequence goes on from JAUVCD010000249.1 coordinate 11,227, forward strand.
TGCCACCGACGTCGGCGTGATGGCCCCGGCTGGCCACGAAAAAGCGCAGCTGGCCACCGTCATCGTGCACCGGTGTGACCACGGTGATGTCCGGCAGGTGGGAGCCGCCGCCGGCCGGGTCGTTGGTGACGAAGGCGTCACCAGGGCGGAGTTTGGGGTGGGCACGACGGACCGCCTTGACCGTCTCTTCCATGGCGCCCAGGTGAACCGGTATGTGAGGTGCGTTGGCGACCAGACCGCCGGCGGCGTCGAAGACGGCGCAGGAGAAATCGAGGCGCTCCCGAATATTGGTCGACAGGGCGGTGCGGCGGAGCACTCGTCCCATCTGCTCAGCGATGGACATGAACTGGTTGTGAAACAGCTCGAGTTGCACCGGATCGCGGGCGGGCCCGACCCGCCTCTCCTTGGGTGCGGCTCGGTCTTCGAGCCACAGACAGGCCGTGTCGTCGACGGTGAGCACAAAGCCCTCGTCCACGACGAGCGTCCCGGTCTGCTCCAACACGATTGCAGGTCCCTCGATGCGGTGGCCAGCTTGCAGCGATTCGCGCAGGAAGACCGGTGCCTTCACCCAGCGGTTGAGACACCACAAGGGGCTGAACCGCACCGGCACGACCGGTTCCGCGGCCAGGGCCGCACGCAGCGGGACCTCCGGCGCAGCCCGTCCGCGCACCGCAACTCGCAGGGTCACCAACTCGATGGGGTGGTTGCAGCGGGCGTAGCCGAAGAGGCGGCGGTGGGCTGCTTCGAAGTGCTGTCGCAAGACGCTGGGGGAGGCAGTCGCGATGGCCAGCGCCGTCTCGGTGCCCTGATAGCGGAGCTCGATCTTGCGGCTGACCTCGATGCGACCATCGGCGACTCCGTCCCCTAGCAATTGCTGCCGGCCCTGAGCTTCGAGCCGCTCGAAATGAGGGGCCAGCCGGGCTACCGAGCTCTCGGACAGAAGGGTGCGGCCTGCGTCCTGTTCGCCGTGCCAGCTCAGGTCGGCCAGACCCATGCCATAGGCCGAGAGCACGCCAGCGTAAGGGTGGACCAGCACCTGGCGCATCCCCAGCTGGCGGGCGATCGCGC
>JAUVCD010000854.1 GCA_030590865.1 Myxococcales bacterium
CCGAGGCCCGCGAACAAGACGTCGGCCTCGATGGTGCGCTCCCTCGTCGTCCCATCGGCCCCGAGGTGGACGATGGCGGGATGGCGGCGCACTCCATGGGTGGCCTCCCCGTTATCCCCGGAGGGCCGGGTCACGGCAATCTCCACGCCTTGCCCTTCCCAGGCGCCCCCGAGAGCCCGCGTTGATCCCTTGCCAGCGGCCAGATCGACCGGTGGGTGAAGCCAGCCCGTCGCGCCGACGACGCCCCCCATGAGACGAGACCGAGAGGCGTCCGGCGTCGATGAATAGAAGACTAGCGCCAAAGACCGCTGCGGACCGGGGAGCAGGGCCACGCTCGAGGAGAGATCCAGGCCGCCCGGAAGTGACCAAAGGCGCCCCTCGAGGCGGACTGGATCGATGTGCACGATGGCCGCGCGGTACGCCGACGACGCTGGGGCATCGCCGGAGCAGGCAAACCAGACGTCGGTGCCATCGATGGCATAGGCCACCCCATCATGGCCGCACGGCCGGAAGCCGCCTCGAGGACCATCGAGTGCTGCACCGCCCGGCGTGCGCCACGTGACGAAGCTCGGAAGCGTCCCCCTCGGCCCGACACCCACGAGCCGTACCCAGCCGACCGCGGAGATCAACACGACGAGCCCCACCGCACCCCAGTAGAGCGCGCTCACCACCCGCTGCCATCTCGGACGAGGTGGGCTCGAGCCGCCGTCGGGGCGTCCTTGCCCTCCCGGGAGTTGCTCCCCTTCGTCCGCCTGCGCGTGTGCCCCGTCCGCCCCGTTCACGACCATTCCGATCCCCACGGCTCAGCAAGGATACCCCCAACCGCTGCGCCATGGGCTGGCCGTCGGCGCCTGTCGAGCGCTGGCACCGAAGAGGATAACGGATCCGAAGGCTGCGGGCGGAGGTAGAGGAGGGACACGGGTACGCCTTTTACGTAAGTGCTACCGCCCGGATGAGCGCGTGACGATCGAGCAGCCGCAGTGAGCTAGTTCCGGGCCGAAAGCCGGCCAAAGGGTGGGCGCTCTGCCATCGATCCGCAGATTCGCGCACTCATCAGGCGCATCGCCACCGCCAACGAAGACCATGCCATTTGCCTACGCGCTACCACCCGGATGGGGAAGGGTCAGTCGAGGAGCTCGTAGACGACGGTGAGCAGGGGTCGCTCGACCACGGCGCCCCAGTCGGACGAGCGGAACTCCCAGCGGTCCGTGTCGTTGGCGATGAACACCCAGCCGTCGTTGGGCTCGCCATCTGACCAGGCCTGGAGGCTGGCGGTGACATCGAAGCTGTCGGTGCCCTTGCTCTCCACCGCGCCGGCCGAGTCGGCGTCGTGACCGGCCTGGGCCTCGGCGGGCAGCTGGACGCCGCCCGTCAGCGAGTCGTAGGTCGAGTACTCGTCCCACCCCGTCGTCATCCGATGGAGCCTGGCGCCATTGTCGCTGTGGGCGGCGGTTCCCTCGGTGGTCAAGGTCAGCACCGCTTTCACGATGGTCGTGCCCTGGGGAATTTGGCCGGCGTCGTCACCGAACAGATCGGCGAAGCGCAGCAGCCCCTGCTCGTTGTCGTCGTCACCATCGACGCGGATGTTGTCTGCCGTGCCGTGAACCATGGCGGGGGGGGTTGTGCCGGCGTCCCCATCGCCGACGTGAGTGTCCTCGGCGCCCCAATAGAAGCCGTGGCCGCCGTCCTGGCCTTGCCGGAAGTGGACCACCTGGTGGGTTTGGAGCCACTGTCGATGAGCGAGCAGGTCGAAGGCCACCGCATAGTTGCTCTCCGATGTCGTGGCGCGGTCCGGTCCTGCCGTGGTGCCCGACACGTAGGTCGGCGAGAAGGTCGACAGCTCCACCTCGGCAGTGCTCGCCCGTAGCTCGACGAGCTGCATCCAGCCGTTGCCGCCATTGGGATCGGATTGGTAGTCAGCCAGGACCTGGTGCACCGGCTGGTCGAGCGCCGTCGTCGAGGTCAGGCGGCCGTCGCCGAAGATGTGGCCCGATAGCACGAGGAAGACCTGGGGAAAGGGCTCGACGAGCTTGCGGTACAACGATTCGGCACTGTTGTCGCCCGCCGAGTCCACCGCATCGTCCGAGGTGCTGCGCGCGGCCGGATCGCCCACGCCGAGGTACTGGTGCGTCGAGACGATCACCGGCAAGTCGGGGTAGGACACGATGAGGTTCTGAGCCCACTGGAGCGCCTCGTCGGTGGGAAGCCACTCGAGGCCCAGGTGGAGGTAGGGCTGACAGCCGCTGTCCGGATCGCCGAACAACAGCTGGGCCATGCTGCGCTGGTCCGGTGCGGCACCGAGGAACCAGCTGCGGCCGGCATAGCGGTGGGGCCCGAAGTAGGTGAGGTACTGGTTGGCAGTGGTCTTGTCCCACGTCACGTCGTAGTCGTGGTTTCCGGGCACGGCGGCGTAGGGGATGAGGCCGTCGGGAAAGCTGTTCAGATCGCCGTCCAGGAAGGCCATGGCACCGTCCGCGCGTAGCCACTGGTCCTGGTTCAGGTTGGAGCCCTGGGCGCCGTTGTGCACGATGTCCCCGACCAGCGTGACGAAGACCAGTGATTCGCCAGCCATGTTGGCCACGATCCACTGGGTCTGAGCCTCGAAGTGGGCGATGTCGGTGGCCGAGTCGCTGTAGTGCTGGGTGTCGGGCAGGAGGGCGAGCTTGAAGTCAACCGCCTCGGCAGGGTTGCAGGCGGGCTCTTGCCCGCCCATGCCGCCGACGCCGCCGATACCGCCGCCCGCACCGGCCGTGCCGCCCTCGCCCCCGACGCCGCCTCCGCCGTTGCCACCGGTCCCGCTGGAACCGCTGGGGACACAGTGATCGCCCTGTTGGACCGTGCCGGGACCGCAGCTCAGGTCGGTGGCATCGCCGCAGCCGCTCAGGGCCACAAGCATCAGCGATGCCGGCACAACGGAGGCATAACGAGCAACCATGTCGGGGTCCCTTCTCGTGGGTCTGGGGGCGAGCTGGGCCGCCACGACCCAGCGGGTAGAATAGCACCATCCAGCGCCCCCGCTCGGGCTGGGCTCGCCCCGGGCGACCCGACCGGTCAACGAGCCGCTCCGGATGCTATGTCAGAAGGCCCTTGATCCTAACTGCCCGAAACGTGTCGGCCGATCATTGTGACTGATGCGGGGTTTCGAGGACCCTGGTTCCGGGAAGTCGAGTCGTATGGGTGGGACTGGGTCGGCCGAATCAGAAACAGGATCAAGTTCTTCCGAGAATCGACCAAGCGCAGGTGCTACACGGATTCGCTCTACTCACAAGCAACGCCGAAGCCTCGTCATCTTGGTCAATTCACACTGTCGCGCCGGCGCCGCTATCGTTGTCGGTTGTACCTTGTACGGGCCTACAAGCTTCGCATCGAGCGCCCACCACGTCGCGG
>JAUVCD010000893.1 GCA_030590865.1 Myxococcales bacterium
CGACCCTCCATCTCCATCAGCCGGCGATTGTTGCGCACCAGCTCGCCGCGCGCGACGAGCGCCTCGCCCAAAGGTGCGGGACGCTTGAAACGCACCGAGAGCTTGGCCGTCTGGACCCAGCGGTCATGAAGGAAGGCCACGCGACCAATGGTCTCGTCCAGAATCGCCGTGACGATGCCTCCATGGAGGACGCCAGGCCAGCCCTGATGGTGCTCCCCTGGTGTCACCTCGGTCCACACTCGCGATCCATCATCGAAGAAGATGGCCCCCAACCCGTGAGGGTTCTCCGTGCCGCAGACGAAACAATGGGCCGAGCCTGGTTGGCGGCGAGCCCGTGGCAGATCACTCACCCTGAGGGGCATAGCATGGCGGCGGGCCGGGCCTGCACCCTCCGAGGCGCCACCGACGAGCTCTGGGTGGCCGACTAATAGGGACTGCAGGTCCCGTCGGGCTTCTTCACCCGGATGTGAAAATGATGGGTGTGCCCATCGACGGACCGCATGAAGGTGCTGTGCCAAGGGGTATAGGAGAACTTGGACTCGAAATAGGCGTTGACCACCGCTTGCACGTCCGGGTCGTTGTTGATGATGCCGCAAGCCTCACCGGTATCGACGAAGAGCTTGGCCAGCTGAATGGCCGGCTCGTTGTCGGTGCAGGCCACCTCGGTGGCGCAGCCCGCTTTGATATCGGCGTGGGTTCCGTCATCGTGGGTCGCGTGATCGACGGAGCTGCACCAGGCCTCGTTCAGGTCGAGGATAGTGATTGGCGATAGCGTGGGCTGCAAGCTGTGCCAGTGCCAGGCCACGGTGTAGAGCACATCGATCAGCGTCTCGGTGCCTCGCGAACAGTCGTCGTCCTTCTTGGTGTAGAGGCCAGGCGGCATGGACTCAGGCAACAGGAAATACCCATCGACCTGATCGTTCGGATCGAAGTTGGGCGGACTGAGCAGATCGCCAGGCGGCGCCTCGCAATCGCCGAAGACGTTCAATTGATAGGTCGCCTCGGTCGGCATGGGCTCGACGAACCCGCTCTGGACGACGTGCCAGCCCGTCACGAAGACGTAGAGCTGCAGGTCTTGCTGAGCGGTGAAGCGCACGGCGGCCGAATCCGAGTCTTGCCCAGTGGTGATGAGCTCGACCGCTAAGACGTCGTCGGACAGCGACAGCTCTCCATCATGGTAGATGGCGCCCTCCTCGTCCCGAATGATGAGCGCCGGATTCCAGCTCCCGCCGGTTGCTGCGAGGGTCAGCTCGATAGGCGTATCGGCAGGCACCCAGAAGGGCACCTCATGGACGTTGTAGTTGCCCGAGCTGAAGTCCTCTTCGAAGTCGTAAGTGCCACACAGGCCCACCAAAGGCGGGGGCGACCAACAGTCACCGGCTTCACAGGGCACGTATTGCTCCGGTGGGGGCCCGGAGGCATCGCGCTCGATCCCACCATCCTCAGTGGACGTCCAGCCGCCGGCGCCGGCATCGACGTCAGTGGTCTGCTGGTCGCCAGGGTCCAACCCGCCGGTCATGCTCGAACAGGCAGCGATCCACAAGCCGCCGATGGCACACACCGTTGGAAGACACCACCGCTCACGAAACCAGCAAACTATGTAGACATTGTCTCCAATGATGGCCCCCCTGCAAAGGACGATGAAACTAGAGGGAAGAAATCCCCCCCATTGTGAGTACCATCGCCCTGAGCTCTCGAGGCACGCGCCCCCGACCCCGAGACTCCCCATGAAAGCGCGAGCCCCAGGTCCGCGCGGAAAGCTACCACCATGAGCAAGACGACCAAGTTCGGCTTCGGCAGCGCCCTTCTGTTCTCGATGATCTCGTTGGGCCTGGTGGCCTGCGACTCGGCCCCGAAGGACAGTGGGTCGGACACCAAGACCACCGCAGCAGACGACCAGGGCACCAAGACCGGCAAGACAGGCGCCGGCAAAGAGGCCCCCAAAGCCATCGAGATGGTGGAACACGACCTGAGCTCAGCCCACGAGGTCTGGAAGGGCTGGGTTGCCTCCGGGCCGAAGGGCGCCAAGGTCTTGGCTGATGGCGTCAAAGGCGCTCGCATCGCCGCCAAGGGGCCGAACATCCTCGACCGGAAGAAAGGCGGCGACAACGGCTTCGACCTGGCCTTCGAGCCTGGCAAGAATGACCTGAAGACGCTCAAAACGAACCTCGAGAAGGGCGCCGCCAACCCGGAAGCCAAGCTGAAGCTCACCTTCGTCAAAGAAGAAGCCGGGATGCTCGAGTGGACCGCCGAGGTCGCCGATACCAAGACCTACAGCTTCGTCATGCACATGCAGGTCGACGGTAAGGACTACACCTGCAAAAACAACTATATGGTCGGCGCCGGCAACGAGGCCGAGCACCAGCGCCACCTCGAAGCATGTAAGACGCTGAAAAAGAAGTAGGCACCAGGAGGACCGGGACGGCTCGGGTCGCTGGGCCGTCCCCTGGCGTGGCGCGACACGATGGCCCCTGGTCGTTCACCAGGATCTGCTAGGCTCCGCGCCTCGCTCGTAATCGCTCGAACACGACCAACAAACGAGGGTGGAGAACATGAAACTTAGCAACCTGAGTAGTCTGGCCATCTTGGGAGCAACCATTGCTTTCGCAGCATGTGCCGAAACCGAGACGACCGACGACGACGATGACAGCGGCACCGGCGGGGCGAGCAGCTCCAGCAGCTCCAGCAGCTCCAGCAGCAGCAGACGCTGGTAGTGCAGCAGCTTATGCGGTAACTGTAAATGGTAAAATTTACGATGTACACGTTGCACCTGAAGGAACAACTTCAGTTGCTCCTGCAGCTACACAGAGTGCACCTGCACCTGTAGCAGCTTCAGTCGCTGTAGATATCACGGCTCCTATGCCAGGAACTGTCGTAAAAATACTCGTAAGTGTCGGCGATACAGTTAACTCTGGAGATGCAGTAGTTATACTCGAAGCGATGAAGATGGAAACTGAAGTTAAAGCACATCAAAGTGGAAAAGTAACTGACATCAAAGTTCAACAAGGAGCTACGGTAGCTTCTGATGCAGTACTTGTCTCACTCGGGTAGGGCGGAGAATAAATGAGTAATACTATGAAAAAAATCTTTACGATAATAACGATAGCTGCCTTGACAGCATTGCC
>JAUVCD010000090.1 GCA_030590865.1 Myxococcales bacterium
GGCTGCCGTCGGCCAGCCAAGCAGCAAACGCCGCCGGCCGTCTCATCGGTAAGCACCCACCAAGGCGAGACCATGGCATCTGAAGAGCCGCTCCGCGAGCGCCTGACGGCGTTGCAGATCCAGGTGACCCAGCACAGCGGCACCGAGCCGCCCTTCCAAAACGAGTATTGGGACAACAAGCAGCACGGTATCTACGTTGACGTCGTATCCGGCACGGCACTGTTCTCCTCCCTCGACAAGTACGACTCAGGCAGCGGCTGGCCCAGCTTCACGCGGCCGCTCGCGCCAGAAAATATGGTCTCTAAGAGCGACCAGACTCTGGGAGAGGAGCGCACCGAAATCCGCTCGCGCCAGGCGGACTCGCATCTGGGCCATTTGTTCGACGACGGGCCGACCCCCACCGGACAGCGCTACTGCATCAACTCGGCTGCGCTCCGGTTCGTCCCGGTCGACGAGCTGGCCGAGCAGGGCTACGGCCACTACCTGGAACAGTTCGAGCAGGCCGGGGTGATCGATGCAGCCGCCGACCGGACGGAGACCGCCATCCTGGCGGGCGGCTGCTTCTGGGGCATGGAGGAGCTGCTCCGCAAGCTACCAGGAGTCATCGACACCGAGGTCGGTTACAGCGGCGGTCAGCTGTCCAACCCCAGCTACAACGATGTCAGCCAGGGCGCTACGGGCCACGCTGAGGCGATCCGCATCAAGTTCGATCCGGCCGAGCTGAGCTACGAGAGCCTGCTCAGCACCTACTTCCGGATCCATGATCCGACGACCTCCAACCGGCAAGGCAACGATCTGGGCTCCCAATATCGCTCGGCCATCTTCCCTATGAGCGAGGCACAAACAAAGACCGCCGAACAGGTCAAACGCCGCGTCGATGCCTCGAAAAAGTGGTCGTCTCCGGTGGTAACGACCATCGAGCCGGCGTCGGATTTCTGGTCCGCCGAGTCAATCCACCAAGACTATTTGCAGCGGAACCCTGGCGGGTACAGCTGCCACTACCTTCGAGATTAGTGTCTCACTGTTCCTTCGGTCGCGTGGACAGTGTCTCACCAAGTGGCTCACCCACGAGTGAGACACCTCATCCCTGACCGTCCCCGAGCATTGCAGGGGCAGATCACCGATCGAGCCGCTGGCACGCCACTTGCCAATCGGAACGTTGGCTGTCTCGCCAGCCCTGGGCGCACAGGTCCATCACATAGTGGTAACGTCGCGAGCGACGGCGGATTCTGGTAGAGCACCGCCGGTTGCCCGAGTTGCAAGCGGGTAGCGGTACGGAGACAAACATGGCCGCCGAGCTGGAAACCTTTCGATACGACGATCGCTACCCCCGGCTGTTCTTCCACGCCGCCATCATATGGGCGGTCGTCGGGATGTCAGTCGGGCTGTGGATCGCCGCGCTGCTGTTCCTGCCCTCTCTCAACCTCCCGCCTTACCTGAGCTTCGGCAGGCTGCGCCCGGTTCACACCAACGCGGTGATCTTCGCCTTCGTGGGCAACATGATCTTCGGCGGCGTCTACCACTCGTCCCAGCGGCTGCTCAAGACTCGGACCTTTAGCGACACCCTGTCGAAGATCCACTTCTGGGGATGGCAGGCGATGATCTGCGCCGCGGCGGTGGCCTACACCGTGGGCATCACCCAAGCCAAGGAGTACGCCGAGCTGCCCTGGATGCTCGATGTGGTGATGACGGTCTTGTGGGTCACCTTCGCTATCAACTTCTTCGGCACCATCGCCATCCGCCGAGAGAAGCACCTCTACGTCGCCATCTGGTTCTACCTCGCCACCATCATCGCGGTGGCCATTCTGCACATCGGCAATAACGTCGCCATCCCCTACTCCTGGCTGGGGAGCTACTCGGCCTATTCGGGCGTCAAAGATGCGCTGATGCAGTGGTGGTACGGCCACAACGCCGTCGCCTTCTTCCTGACCACGCCCTACCTCGGGCTGATGTACTACTACCTGCCCAAGGCGGCGAATCGACCGGTGTTCAGCTACAAGCTGTCGATTCTCCACTTCTGGGCACTGGTGTTCGTCTACATCTGGGCGGGCCCGCACCACCTGCACTACACCGCCCTGCCCGAGTGGGCCGGCACGCTGGGGATGCTGTTCTCCCTGGTTCTGTGGATGCCGAGCTGGGGGGGCATGGTCAACGGGCTGTTCACGCTCCGCGGAGCCTGGCACAAGCTGCGGGACGACCCGGTCCTCAAGTTCATGGTCGTAGCCGTCACCTATTACGGCATGTCCACCTTCGAGGGCCCGATGATGGCCATCAAGTCGGTCAATGCAGTCTCCCATTACACCGATTGGACTATCGGGCACGTGCACGCCGGCACCTTGGGCTGGAACGCCTTCCTCTCCTTCGGCATCCTCTACTGGGCCGTGCCGCAGCTGTGGAAGACCAAGCTCTTCAGCGTGAAGCTCGCGACGACCCATTTCTGGATCGGCACCATCGGGTTGGTCCTCTATCAGATTTCCATGTGGGTGGCAGGCATCACCCAATGGGCCATGTGGCGAGCCTTTGAGCCCGATGGTCGGCTGAGCTACCCGGACTTCATCGAGACGGTCATCGCCATCGTCCCCATGTACTGGGTGCGGCTGGCCGGCGGGACGCTGTTCCTCACCGGCGCGCTGTTGGCGGTCTACAACCTCTACAAAACCATGGCCGCGGCGCCTGCGGACGCCTTTGATGAGCCAGAGGTCAAAGCCGCCCCGCTGGATCTGTCGTCGCCGGCACCGGGAGCGGTCACCGCCGAGAACACCTACGACCACGCGTTCTATCGGCTCCAGTACGCAATCCGAGAAGGAGTGCACCGAGTCCTGGAGCGCCGTTTCGTCGTGATGACCTTGCTGGTCACCCTAGCGATAGCCGTCGGATCGCTGGTCGAGGGCGTGCCCATGTTCACCGACGACGACAACGTCAAGACCATCGCCAGCGTCAAGCCCTACACGCCTCTGGAGGTGCTGGGACGGGACATCTACATCCGCGAAGGCTGTTACACCTGCCACTCCCAAATGGTCCGTCCCTTCACCTATGAGACGGAGCGTTATGGCGAGTACTCGAAGGCCGGTGAGTTCATCTACGACCATCCCTTCCAATGGGGCTCGAAGCGGACCGGTCCCGACCTCCATCGAGTCGGCGGCAAATATCCCCACCTGTGGCACCTACGGCACATGGACGACCCTCCCTCGACCACCCCAGGGTCGCTGATGCCGCACTTCCCTCACCTGCTCTCCGATCCCATCGACGACCAAGAAATCGTCGCCAAGATGGAGGCGCTGCGCACAGTCGGTGTGCCCTATACGGACGGCGATATCGAGACGGCCCACGACGCGGTCGCCCGCCAAGCCAAAGACGTGCTCGACGAGATCGTCAGCCAACAGGGCCCAACCGAGGTGGAGGGCAAAGAGATCCTGAGCTTGATTGCCTACCTGCAGCGGCTGGGGACCGACATCAAGTGGCAGCGCCCCCGTCGCGTACCGCTGGCCGACCAGGTCCCGGTGGCAGCCCACCAAGGAGGGGAGTAGTCATGTTTCAAGAGCTAGCTCAGCAAACCAGCGCCCAAACCTGGGTCATCGGCTCGATGCTGTTCTTCATAGGGGTGTTCGCCCTGGTCGCCATAAAGGTCTTCCGAACCCCGGCGGCTGAGCATCAGGCCCGCGCTCAGCTCCCCTTGGATGACCCAGGTTCAGACCCTGAACAAAACCGGTCGTCACAACGGTAGAGGTACGGGATGGCGGACTACGAGGACAAGCTGCTCGATCACGATCTGGATGGAATCAGGGAGTACGACAATCCCCTGCCCGGTTGGCTCATGGGCATTCTCTGGGGTGCGCTGATCTTCTCGATTCTCTATCTCGGTTACTACGCCCTCAGCTTCGGCACCGATGACGGGGTCGCCGAGTACCGGGCGGACACCATCGCCCAACGTGCCGAGGTGCAGGCCTATTTCGACAAGAACCCGCTAGAGCCACCGGCTGCCGAGGATCTATTGGGCGGGGCCAAGACCGCTGAGATCATCGCCAAGGGCAAAGAGCGGTTCATCAAGACCTGTGCCTCTTGCCACGGTGAAGCCGCCCAAGGGCTCATCGGCCCGAACTTGACCGACGACCGTTGGCTTCACGGCGGTCAGGTGCTTCAGATCTTCAACACCATTGCCAAAGGCGTGCCGGCCAAGGGGATGCCGCCTTGGGGGCGGGCCTTGCCGCCAGACGAGCTGGCAGCCCTGGTGTCCTTCATTCGGAGCATTCAAGGCTCCACGCCCCCGGACCCCAAGCCGCCGGAAGGCGTTGCGGTACTGCCGGAGCCACTTCCCTAGCCGAGACCCACCGATCGAGCGAGCGTCCCAAGTCTGTCGTCATGTCGGAGCAACCTGGAAAACGTAAGGTGTTCTCCACGGCGCCCCAAGAGGAGCTGCTCTACAGCCTCGCGGCTGACGGCACCCGCAAGCACATCCATCCGGTCACCACCCATGGTCGGTTCTGGTGGATCCGGCGGGTGCTCGCCTGGGTTCTGATGACCACCTATGTGGCCTTGCCGTTGATCATTCTGAACGGCAAGCCGGCCATGTTGCTCGACCTGGCCGCCCGCAAATTCTACCTCTTTGGCGGCACCTTCCACCCGACGGATAACCTGATCCTATTGGCCTTTGCCGGCGGTATAGCCGGAATGGTGTTTTTCATCACCGCCACCTATGGCCGCATTTGGTGTGGTTATGCCTGTCCTCAGACGGTCTATCTCGAGTTCCTCTTCCGCCCCATCGAAGCGTTAATCGAGGGCAAGCCCAGCGCGCAGCGAAAGCTCAATCGTGGCCCCTGGACCGGCGACAAGGCGCTGCGCAAGACATCGAAGTGGCTGCTCTACACCCTGGCAGCGCTGATTATGGCCGTCACCTTCGTGGCCTATTTCGTCGGGTGGTCGGGACTGTCACAAGGACTGCTGCAAGCACCGCTCGAGCACCGCATTGCCCTCGGGGTGACCTTGTTCGTCACCGCTATGGTCCTGCTCGACTTCGGGACCTTCCGTGACCAGATGTGCACCATCGCCTGCCCCTACGGGCGTCTGCAAAATGTGTTGGTCGACGACGACACCATCGTGGTGGCCTATGACGGCAAGCGCGGCGAGCCGCGGGGCAAGGCCAAGAAGGGTACGGCAGGAGACGAGCGGGGCGACTGCCTGGACTGCAAGCGGTGCCTCACCACCTGTCCAACGGGCATGGACATTCGCCGTGGGCTACAGCTGGAATGCGTGGGCTGTGCTCAGTGTGTCGAAGCCTGCGACGAGGTCATGGAACGGGTGAAGCGCCCAGCCGGGTTGATCCGCTACACCTCGACCCGGGAGCTCGAAACGGGCAAGGCCAGCTTCTGGCGGGCCCGGGTGTTCGTCTACCTGGCGCTCTTGGCGGTTGCTTGGAGCTCGTTCGTCTACCTGGCGGTGGGCCGCGCCGGCGCGCGGATCGAATTTCTTCGAAGCGGCCGGGAGGCCTACCGAGTGCTCCACACCGGTCAGGTGGCCAACCAGCTGCGGCTCCGGATCACCAATCAGCGAAACGAGCCCCAGCGGTTCACGGTGACCCTGACCGAGCCTGTCGGCGCCGAGCTGGTCGTGAGCATCAACCCGCTGGTCGTGGCGGCCAACCAAGTGCAGACCGCCAACGTGGCCATCAAGTTAGACCGATCGATCTTCGAGCGCGGCCGGGTCACCGGCAAGCTCGTGGTCCGCTCGGACGAGGGACACCAATACGAGGAGGCGTTCGTCTTTCTGGGTCCCTATCGCTGAGGGCCAGGCATTCGGTGATGGCAATGAAGGTGCTGCAAACGCTTTCCGACTACCGGTGGCCCCTGTTCCTCATGGGGTTCTTGGCCATGTCGGTGACCGCTCAGGGGATTCTGGTCTACGTCGCCACGCGACCAGACGTGCCCCAGCCTATCGCTGGCTTTTACGAGCGGAGCCAACGTTGGGATGACGAGTCGGCGTTGCGCGCCGCCTCGCAGAAGCTCGGCTGGACGGTCCGCTTCGGGATCCCCAAAGGGGAGCAGTATTTGATCGGCATGCCCCGACCAGTCGATGTCCGGGTCATGGGTAAGGATGGCCAACCCATCACCGGGCTGACCGGGGCGCTGCTGGCTCAGCGCCCCGCCGATCAGCGCCTGAACGTCCAGGGCAAGCTCGTCGAGCTGCCCCACGCACCAGGAAGCTATCGCTCACTGATGCGCCTCGACACCCCGGGGATCTGGGAGCTGAGGGTGGACGCCAAGCGGGAGGCGCTTCGTTTCGTCCATCAGGACCGCGTGTCCGTTGACCCCCAGCCGACGACGGGAGGCACTAGCAAGTGAGCCGCCTCGGGGCCAGCACAGCACCCACGGTGGACAGGAGCGGCGAACCTGCCACCTGCGCCCACTGTGGTCTGACGGTCCCGCCGGGGCTCGTCCGTGCGGACCAGCAGCTCCAATTTTGCTGTGGCGGCTGCCGCCGGGTCTATGAGCTGCTCCACGAGCTTGGCTATCAGGACTACTACCGCATTCGCGACTCCCAAGACGTGCTGGGTCGCCGCGCCAGCCTCACCGGACGAACCTTCGAGGACTTCGACGACCAGAGCTTCGCCGATGACTACGTCACCACCACCGGCCGTGAGACTCGTCAGACTCGCCTGTATCTCGAAGGGGTACACTGCGCCGCCTGCGTCTGGTTGGTCGAAGAGCTACCGCAGTCACTGGATGGACTCGTCGCGACGCGCCTCAATCTCGCCAGCGCCATTGCGACCGTAGAGTGGGATCCGTCGCGCACCTCACTGTCCAAGGTCGGCCAGGCCCTCGATTCGGTGGGCTACACGCCTCACGCTCACCGGACCGACGACGACGCCCGAATCCGCCAAGGCGAGGACCGTCGCTTGGTGACCCAGCTCGGCGTGGCTGCCGCCTGCGCCATGAACATCATGTTTCTTCATGGGGCCCTCTACGCGGGTGAGTTCCATGGGATGGAGCCTCGCTTCGAGGCATTCTTCCGCTGGCTGAGCTTCGCCTTGGCCCTACCGGTGATGCTCTATTCAGCGCGACCTTTCTATCGCGCAGCCTGGGCTGGCCTGCAGCGCCGGGTCCCTCACATGGACTTGCCGATCGCCTTGGCGCTCACCGCCGCCTTTGGCTACAGCGCCATGTCTACCTTCAGCGGAAGCGGCCCGGTCTACTTCGACTCACTAGCCGCCCTGGTGGCCCTGCTGCTCGGGGCTCGCTACGTGCAGCGACGGGCACAACGGGCCGCACTGGAGCGGGCGGGCTCGCTACGGGATATAGCCTTCGCTGAATACGCTCGGCGCCTCGATCCGGTAGCGACTGGAGCCCCAGGCGCGGACCAAGCACCACTGGAGTTCCAGGTTGGTCGCGAGGTGCCGCTCTCGGTGTTGCGTCGCGGTGACCATGTCGAGGTGCGGTCCGGCGAGCTCGTTCCCGTGGACGGTAAGGTGATCACCGGCAGCTCGTCGTTGAACAATGCCGCGCTGACCGGCGAGGCCGACCCGGTGGCTGTGGGACCGTCAGACGACGTCTTCGCAGGGGCGACCAACCTGGGCGCCCGACTCGTCGTCGAGGTGAGCGCCGCCGGGGCAGAGTCGCGGGTGGGCGCGCTCTTGGCCCTGGTGGAAGACGCCATGGCCAGTCGCGCCCCGATCGTTCAGACCGCCGATCGACTCAGTCGTGTCTTCGTGATGGTGGTACTGGTTCTGGCGGCAGCGACGGGCGCCTTCTGGCTCAGCACGTCGCTAGGAATGGCGCTCGAACAAACCGTGGCTCTATTGGTGGTCACCTGCCCCTGTGCCCTCGGGCTGGCCACGCCGGTGGCCATGTCCGTCGGCCTGGCGCGGGCGGCTCGCGCCGGAATCTTCGTCAAGCACCAGGACGCCTTCGAGCTGTTGCGCCACGTGGACACCATCCTCTTGGACAAGACCGGAACGCTGACCGAAGGAGCGCCCTCGGTCACACGCTGGCAAGGGGATGATCGGGCCGTCGAGCTAGCCTACGCGCTGGAAACAGAGTCGTCCCACGTGGTGGCCCAGGCCTTCAGGCGCTCCCAGCAACAGCCTGTGCGAGTGGCCCGCTCGGTCTCGTCGGTGAACGAGTTGGCGAGTGAGGGCATCACCGGACAGGTCGATGGTCAGGAGCTTGCGGTCGGCAATCGGACGCTGATTGACCGGCTCGGCGCGTCGCTCTCTGAGGGGCTCGCAACCCACGCAGCCGAGCTCCTTGCCGCTGGCCTCAGCCCGCTCTACGTCGCGGTCGACGGCGCTGTGGAAGCGGTCGGCGGCGTGGGCGATCCGCTGCGCCAGGAGGCCCGGAGCACTGTCGCAGCGTTGCGTAAGCTCGGGGTGGAGCCCCGTATCCTGTCCGGCGACCACGAGGCAGTGGTCGCGCGGGTCGCTGAAGAGCTCGGCATTCCCCAGGAGCACGCCCTCGGTGGTCTGTCACCGGAAGCCAAGCGAGACGTGGTGGCGACCATGGTCGCCGAACGCAACCCGGTCAGACAGGGGTCGGACCAGCCCAAATCAAGCCACCCTGCACGCCCGAACAGCCCGCGGGGTGGCCGCATCGTCATGGTGGGTGACGGCGTCAATGATGCGGCTGCCATGGCCCTGTCCGACGTGGGCATCGCCGTCTACGGCGGCGCCGGGGCGTCCATTGCGGCGGCCGACGTCGTGCTCACTCGCCCTGGTCTCTTGCCGCTGCTCGACGTGGTCTCCGGCGCCCGCCGGCTGCTCCGGGTGGTGTTACGCAATCTGCTGTTCTCGCTGGTCTACAACGCCATCGGCGCCGCCCTCGCGATGGCCGGTTTGGTCGGGCCACTGCTGGCCGCCATTCTGATGCCCATCTCGTCGTTGACCGTAATCCTGTCATCAGTGCTCGCCCGACCTTTCAGGCCCAACCTGGCAGCGCAGAGACAGGCGGCAGCCGATCGCCTGGCGCCCAGCAGGGAGTCCGAACGATGAGTGTCATTTTCATTCTGTTACCGCTGGCCCTGCTCTTCGTGGGCATCGCCCTTGCCTGGTTTGTCTGGGCCGTTCGCTCCGGTCAGTTCGATGACCTGGAGACGCCGGCCGTGCGCATCCTCTTCGACGACCAGCCCGTAGATCATTCTCGACCAGCCACCTCCAGTCAGACCGGAAACTCCGGTACAGCCGGTAAAGCCTCTACCCAAGAGGTCGACATTCAATGAAGAAACCCGTGAGACTCATCGCGTTGTTGGTGGTGCTCCTAGGCGGGGGAACCCTCGCCTATTCCATGACCCGGCCACGGGCGGGATACGAACCCCACCAACCGATCTATTTCCAACATCGCCGGATGGCCGGCGCGCCTCAGTGGACCAAAGACGCCGAGGGCAAGGACGTGAACACCGGTGGTTTCAACATCCCCTGCCTTTACTGTCATTCCATGGAGTACAAGGGCCGACACGCCACGCTGCCCTCCACCGATATCTGCATGAACTGTCACAGCACCGTAGGGCAGAGCAAGGAGTGGGTATTGGTGCTCCAGGGGTATTGGGAGCGAGGTGAGCCAATCCCCTGGGTCAAGGTCCACGACTTGCCGGACTACGTCTACTACGACCACTCGGTCCATCTGGCTGCCAAGAATGACCAGGGCGAGGCCAAGCTGGACTGCGTGGACTGCCACGGCACGGTCGAAGAAATGGACGTGGTGACGGTGCAGAGCGCCTTCAACATGGGCTGGTGCCTGGACTGCCACCGCAAACCAGAAATGAACGCGCCGACGGACTGCGTCACGTGCCACCGCTGAGGAGCGGAGCCGTAGCAACTGCTTGCTGAAGGATGATCATGATGGGCAGGAAAGCACCAGAGCACGAGGCGCACCGAGGGGGTGACGGTCAAGCGCCGGAGCCGGAGGGTGACAGCGGCTTGAGCCGCAGAGATTTCATGCGATTGGGCGGGAGCGTGGCGGCCGCAACGGCCCTGGCCAGCGCGGGCTGCCAGATGCCAACGGAGGAGGTAGTTCCCTTCAATCAGCGGCCCGAAGATGGCAACCAACTCGGCAGGCCGCGGTTCTATGCCACCGTCGTCGCAGGCATCCCGGTGCTCACCCGTACCCGGGAGAATCGCCCCATTCTGGTGACGCCCAATCCCAAGCACCCCAGCCCGCAGAGCCTGACGGTGGGCACCCAGGCGGCGCTGCTCGACCTCTACGATCCCGATCGAGCCAGCGGACCTTTGTCGGTTCGCCGCGGCGAGGGCGCCGTGGTCCCGACCAGCTGGGAGGCCGTCGGGCAAACGCTCTTCAGCCACCTGAAAGAGGCCAAGGGCGACGCGGTGCTGCTTACCCCGCCCATCACGGGACCAGCCACTCGGCAGGTCATCAAGGAGCTGGAGCAAGTCGCCGGCATCCGTCACGTCAGTTATGCACCTATCGACGACGACGTCTCCTGGTCGGCGTGGACCACAGCTTTCGGCCATGCGCCGCGGCCGCGACCACGACTGG
The DNA here is from genome assembly GCA_030590865.1 of Myxococcales bacterium. GTDB lineage: Bacteria > Myxococcota_A > Polyangia > Polyangiales > Polyangiaceae > JAPYTK01. Next base: position 10,479 of record JAUVCD010000090.1, read on the forward strand.
ATCGAGCCTCCTTCATCGTCGGTTTTGGGGCTGAGTTCATCGACCGACCCGCCGAGGGGCTGGAGCGCGACTTCGCCCAGCGCCGGGCGCCCGACGCCGCCGGTGGCATGGGCCAGTTCCTGCAGTTCGAGGGCCGGCTGACGCTCACCGGCGCCAATGCCGATCGACGGGTGCGAGTGCGAGACTCACAGCTCGCCGCCGTGGCTTGCGCCATCGCCCATGAAATCGTCGTTGTACAGCGCCATGGCTCTTTGGCGGACGATGAGACCATGGTCCAGGCGCTGAAGGCCTTTGAGCCTGCCGCGGTGACCCAGACCAGCGGCGTGAGCGCAGAGCTACTGCAGGCGGTGGCTGGACAACTGCTCGCGGCCAAAGGCAATGCCGTGGTGCTTGCAGGTGGCTCGGCTAGCCAGGGCGCAACCGGGTTGGCCCTCGAGTTGGCCACCCTGGTCATCAATCACAGCCTGGGCGCCTACGACAGCCCGCTGTTCGACCGATGGGCGGCACCGGCCCCAGTCGCTGCCAGTGCGGCCGTTCTGGCAAAGCTGGCAGAGCAACTGCAGGCCGGCAAGGTCTCGACCTTGATCATCGCCGGCACTAACCCGGTCTACGATGCCCCGCCCCGAACAGGCTTCGCTGCTGCCATGGCCAAGTGCCCGCTCGTTCTGTCGCTCAACGACCGAGTAGATGAGACCTCAGCCGGCGCCGACTGGCTCGCTCCCACCAGCCATCCCTTGGAGGCTTGGGGAGACGCTCAACTCCATGGGGGGATGGTGGCCATCCAGCAGCCGGTCATCCGGCCGCTTCACGACACCTATGGGTTGCTCGACGTCCTGGTGACCTGGGGCGCTGCTCTGGGCATCGGCGGTGAGGTCGCCGCGGCCATGGCCAAGAGCCAGACGCCCACCTCGCCCGCTCAAGCCGCCGCACCGACGAGCCAAAGCGCCGCTTATCACTTCCTCCGCGGGACCTGGGGCGACCGATACCTGCAGATGAAACCTGGCACGCCGGACTTCGAGGACATTTGGAGCGAGGTGCTTCGCAAGGGTCATTGGCATGAGCCGACACCGGAGGGACCGGAACGCGCCTGGTCGCCAGCGGCAGCCGCCCAACTGGGCGCGCCACAGCCCTCCCCAGCGCTGGAGCTGCAGCTCTATCCCCACTTCGCCTTGCATGACGGCAGCTCGGCGAACAACGGCTGGCTGCTCGAAATGCCCGATCCTGTCACCCGGATCACTTGGGACGGTGCCGTTTCGATAGCCCCCCGACGCTTCGACGAGCTGGGACTCGAAAACGGCGATCTGGTAGAGCTCACCGTAGGCAGCGCCAAGCTCGACGTGCCTGCCTATCGTCACGCTGGGATGCACCACGACCAATTGGCCCTGGCGCTCGGCCAGGGCCGAAGTCGCGCCGGTCTGGTCGGCAACTACATCGGCGTCAATGCCTTTACCCTCACCCAGCTCGAAGGTGGCCAGGTGACTCGGGCAGGCCTCGAGGTCACGCTCCGCAAGACCGGGAGACGAGCACCGCTAGCCATCATGCAGGGCTCGGAGGTCATCGACCGAGACCGGCGACCGCTCATCCCCACCACAACGCTCTCTCAGTACCGAGCCAATCCCAGGGCGGGCACCGAGCAGCCACCTGGCGGGCCATCGGCCTGGCCCGAGCACGCCTATCCAGGCAACCGCTGGGCGATGGCCATCGATCTGAGCAAGTGCAACGGCTGTGGCAAGTGCACTTTGGCGTGCCAAGGGGAGAACAACATCCCGGTGGTGGGGCCTCAAGGGATCCGCAACGGTCGCGAGATGCCCTGGATTCGCATCGATCGTTACTACGACAGCCCCCCCAAGGAGGGTCGCTGGGACGCTGAAGTCTGGGATGGGCCGCTGGCCGTGGTCGAAGAGCCGGTCACACTCTTCGAGCCCATGTTGTGCCAGCACTGCGAAAATGCGCCTTGTGAGACGGTGTGCCCCTTCAATGCCACCATGCACAGCGAAGATGGTTTGAATCAGCAAATCTACAATCGTTGTGTGGGCACCCGCTATTGCGCCAACAACTGTCCCTTCAAAGTGCGCCGCTACAACTGGTTCGAGTACTCGTACCGTCAATCGAGCACCTTGTTCCGCCGCCTGTTCCCAGTCATCGAGGACAATGCCAACCGCAACAGCCGCGGCAAGCTGCCGTTGAAGAACAACCCGGAAGTCACCGTGCGAAGCCGGGGCGTGATGGAGAAATGCACCTTCTGTGTGCAACGGATCCGAGAGGCTCGTGCCGAGGCCTTGCGAGAAGGACGGAAGGGCAGCATCCCTGATGGAGCAGTTATGCCTGCTTGCATGGAAGCCTGCCCTACTGGGGCCATCGTCTTCGGCGACATCAACGATCAGAGCTCACAGGTGGCCGCCTCGGCCAAGTCGCCGCGCGCTATGCGGCTGCTAGAGCTCACCGGCGTCAAGCCAGCCATTTCTTATCTGACGAAGGTGCGCAATGACAACGCATAGCGAAAGTCTTTACGCCACCGTCATGGACGATAGCCAGCTCACTGGCGGCCCCGTCGTCCGTGAGGGCGCCGGACCTTATGGCGGGGACGAGGAAATCGCCGAGCCGCTGGTCACCGGTGGCAAGAAGTACCGGGACGTCGATCAGGACATCTGTGCTCACACCGAGCAGTTCCCGATGCGCCGCTGGTGGATTGCCTTCGGCTTCGCCTTGACGTTGTTGGGCGTGTTGGGCGTGTCGCTCATCAGCTTGTTCTACGTGGGCGAAGGCATCGTCGGGATCAACAGCCCGGTCAACTGGGGAACGTTCATCGTCAACTTCGTCTTCTGGATCGGCATCGGCCACGCCGGCACTTTGATCTCGGCAGTGCTGTTCTTGTTCCGGCAGAAATGGCGCACCGCCATCAACCGCTCCGCGGAGGCCATGACGCTCTTCGCCGTAGCTTGCGCTGGGATATTTCCCATCATCCACCTCGGACGACCATGGTTTGCCTATTGGCTGTTCCCTTACCCGAATGACCGGGGCCCTCTGTGGATCAACTTCAACTCGGCGCTGTCGTGGGACATCTTTGCCATATCGACCTATGGCCTGGTGTCGCTGACGTTCTGGTACGTCGGCCTGCTGCCTGATCTGGCCACGGTGCGCGACCGCGCCACCCACCCTTGGCGCAAGTGGATCTACAACGCCATGAGCTTCGGCTGGACCGGCTCCCACCGAGCGTGGCGTCACTACGAGTCTGCCTATCTGATTCTGGCAGCCTTCGCGACCCCGCTGGTGTTCTCGGTCCACACCATCGTCTCCTTCGACTTTGCCACCTCGATCATGCCCGGATGGCACGCCACCATTTTCCCGCCCTACTTCGTCATTGGCGCCATCTTCTCCGGGTTCGCCATGGTGATCACCCTGATGGTGATCATGCGAAGCGTCTTCAACCTGAAACACTACATCACCCTCAACCACCTGGAGGCGATGGCGAAGGTCATTCTGTTCACCGGGATGCTGGTCGGCTTCGCCTATTCGACCGAGTTCTTCATGGCCTGGTACTCAGGCAGTGAATACGAGGGCTTCATCTTCAAGAACCGCGCCTTTGGACCCTACGGCTGGTCCTATTTCATCATGTTCACCTGCAATGTCATCGTGCCCCAGATCTTCTGGTTCAAGCGGTTCCGCAGGAGTATTCCGGTGCTGTTCGTTGCCGCAATATTGGTCAACGTCGGCATGTGGTTCGAGCGCTACGTGATCGTCGTCACCTCCCTCCACCGGGACTTCTTGCCCTCCAGCTGGGGCCTGTACGACATGACCTTCTTCGACTGGTCGATCCTGGCCGGCTCCTTTGGGCTGTTCTTCACTCTGTTCTTGTTATTCGTCCGCTTCCTACCGGTCATCGCGATGTCAGAGGTCAAAGGTGTGATGGATCCCAGGGTGGCCCGCAGCACGGCGGCGCCAGAGGAGAAAGCGGCATGAGCTTTCCCAAGTCGAGCAAAGGCGTGCTGGGCTGCTTCTTCGAACCCGAGGATGCGCTCAGGGCGGCACGCAAGGTGCGGGACTCGAAGTACACCCACTTCGACTTCCTCACGCCCTTTCCCATCCACGGCATGGAGGAGGCCATGGGCCAGAAAGCCTCGTGGATCCCCTGGGTCAGCGCGGGTTTGGCCTTCACGGGGATCCTCACGGCTCAGGCCATGATGAACTACATCATGGTGGTCGACTGGCCCATGAACTTCGGCGGCAAGCCCCATGCAGCATGGCCGTCCTTCATACCCATCACCTTCGAGCTGATGGTGCTCTTTGCAGCCATTGGTAGTGCCATCGTGGCGATTGTGGCGGGCAAGCGGGACACCGTGCCCCAGCCGCCACCGCTACTCATCAAAACTGGGGCGACGGTAGATCGCTTCGTGGTGTGGATCTCGGCGACGGACCCGAAGTTCGCCGACGAGCCGACGGTCGACTTCATCAAGTCACTGGGCGCCAAGGAGGTCCGGCTGGTGGACGAGCGCGCTGGAGCGGCAGCGACGGGAGGCGACCATGCGTAAGCTGCTGTGGATCGTCGTGGGCACCAACCTGCTCGGCGCCGCCGCGAGCGGCTGCGACGCTGGCTTCCCCGCAGGGCAAGAGCCTCATCGAGAGCTCAACTTCCTGGACATGGCGAACCAGCCCAAGCTGAAGCCACAACGAGGCTCGTCCGAGCAACTGCTGCCGCCGGCAGGCGCCGTGGCCGTGGACCATCATCCCTATCCCTACACCGCCGACCAAGGCGACCTGGCGGGGCAGCGGTTGACCAACCCGCTAGACCCGTCGGACCGGGTGGTGGCCCAGGGCAAATTCGTTTTCGACAACGTCTGCATCGTCTGCCATGGGCCCCAGGGAGCCGGTGACGGCGAGGTGGCGAAGCTCTTTCCCAAACCGCCCAGCCTGATGACACAGCGGGTTCGTGATTGGCCGGATGGACGAATCCTTCACGTGCCGATGCGGGGACAGGGGTCGATGCCCAGCTATGCCAAGCAGCTCGATCAAAGGGAGCTATGGGCGGTCGTCCATTACCTCCGAAAGCTGCAGCGCGAGCTACCGGTGGCGCCACCGGATCCTAGCCAGGCGGCGACTGCGACGCCCACCGATGACCCACCCGATGCGGGCGGCGCCGGTGGAAACGCCGGCTCTGGAGGCGGCGATGCTGATGCCGGCGCCAGCGGAGGCGCAGGCGGTGCAGGCGGCGGCGCCCTACCCGCAACGTCGAGCAGCGCTGCCCCGAATGCACCAGGGCCGAGCGGTGGGTCCGCGCCCCCCCAGCCAGACCCATCGGCCCCTCCAAAGAAGGAGGTGAAGCCATGAGTCACGACACGAAGATCCCCGCGGCTCCGAAGCCCATCACCATCCCCAAGACCGCCCAAACGGCCGCTCTGGTGGCGACTCTCGCTGGAGTGGTCGCGTTCTTCTATGCCCTCCGCAGCGGTCATCCCGACACCGCCTGGAGTGGCTATTTGATCGGTGCCTTCTTCACCCTGAGCCTCGGCGTCTTTGGGGTGCTGTGGCTGTCAATTCTCTACCTGAGCAGGGCCGTCTGGTCGGTGAGCATGCGACGCATTCCGGAGGCCATGACCGCCTGGCTATTGCCTGGCGGCATCCTGGCGCTACTCGTCGGTCTAGGTGGCCACACGCTCTACCACTGGACTCACAGCGATGCGGTCGCAAGTGACGCCATCTTGCAGCACAAGGCGCCCTTCTTGAACATGACCATGTTCTACGCCTTGGTGGGCATCAGCCTGGTCCTCTGGCTGCTCTTCGCTACCGTAATGGTGCGCAACTCGCGGACTCAGGACAAGACCGGCAAAGTGGCGCTCCGCCGCCAGAACGTCAAGTTGAGTGCCCTCTTCGGCGTGGTCTACGCCATCACCTTCAGCATCGTGAGCTTCTATCTGCTCATGTCGCTCGAGGCCCATTGGTTCTCCACCATGTTTGCCGTGTTGACCTTCACCGACATGGTGCAGACCGGTACGGCCTTCGTGGCCATCGTGGCCAGCTGGCTCATCTTGCAGGGCAAGCTGAAGGGGTTGCTCAACGAGAACCACCTGCACAGCCTGGTGAAGATGATGTTCGCCGCGACCGGCTTCTGGGCCTACATCTACTTCTGCCAGTTCATGCTCATCTGGTACGGCAACTTGCCTGAAGAGACGATCTACTTCATCACTCGCTCGCAGAACGGCTGGCTACCCTTCCTCATCATTCTCCCGATCATCAAGTTCGTCATTCCGTTCATCTACCTGGCGCCTCGGGCCAACAAGCGCAAGCCGCGGCGGGTGATCGCCATGGCGGTGCTGCTCATCGTCGCCCAGTTCTGGGAGCTGTTCATGATGGTCAGCCCGGCGGTGGGCCACGGCGAAGACAAGGCTCACGCCCACCCACCAGTGATCGAAGGATTGATCGCCCTCGGCTTCTTGGGGTTGTTCTTCCTGGTCTTCAGCTGGGCCCTGGGAAGGGCCGGCGCAGTGCCGCTGAAGGACCCCCACATGCGAGCCTGTCTCGACTACCACCAGTAGCCGAGGCAACACTCGCTTCCGCTTCCCCCGCGCGCATTGTCGTGCGGCGGGTCAGCCGAGCACGGGCCAGCGGCGCTCCGCAGCGCGGCGCGTCATCATTTGCTGGATCGCAGCCTGCACTTTGTCGCTGAGCCTGCGGAGAACGATGGGGTCGTCAGCATCAGCGGCCCCGTAGCCCTCGAGATCTACGGCTGCGCCGACCTCGATGAGCAGCTTGGAGGGGAGCGGGAAGTGGAAGAGGGGGCCCACGGCGAGCCCCCAGGGAAGGCCGAAGAAGATGGGGCAGGAGTCGCTACGAAAGCGTTCACGAAAGCCGAGCCAGCGGGCCAGGCGTTCGCCGCGGCTGAGCACGAAGAAGGTCTCGTGTCCGCCAATGCTCATCACCGGGATGATGGGGATCTGGTGTCGGAGTGCCAGCGCCACGAACCCGGTGCGGCCCTTGAAGTCCACCACGTGACGGTCCCAGTAGGGTCGAAATGCCTCGTAGTTTCCCCCGGGGAAGACCACGACCTTCTTGCCGGCGCGGAGCGCTCGCCCGGTGGTGCGGGCGCTTGCGCGAATGACGCCCACCCGGGTCAGCAGCTCGCGCAGGATCGGCAGCGTGACCAGCACGTCATGGCCCAGGTAATACAGCCCGTCCTGGCCGCGCTCGCGCAGGTGCCAAGCCCGTCCCAACATGAATGGCTCCATCATGGTGACGCCAGCGTTGTGGTTACCGACCAGCAGCGCAGGGCCTGTGGGAACGTGGTCCAGGCCTCTCACTTCGGCGCGAAAGTAGCGCCGAGCCAGGTGCATGAATGAAACCACCAGCCCCACCGCGTGCCGATCCTGCTCTCGGATGAGGTCGCGGTCCCGAGGTGGGCCGAACAGCTGAGCGGCGAGGTCGAGCACTCCAGACACCTGCGAAGCTTAGCGGATCGGAGCGGTGGTCGCGTCGCCGACCTGCGGCTCACTCCTCGTCGTGCCGACCGCCAGGTGGGGACGGCCCTCACTGGGTCGGATCGACGAGGCGCCCGGCAAACATGACGAGGTTGGTCTTGATGTCGCGGATGAAGAACAGGAAGGGGCGATCGGCGTGGAACTGCTTGGGCTCCCGCGGGGCGGCACTCTCTCGGCCCGCCACCACCGCCGTGGCGGCCGCGGCCTCGGTACCGGCCTCATCCATCGCGACGAAGGCCTTGTGATAGACCTGGGTGATGAAGAGGCGATCGCTCGGATTGCTGGGGTTGGTGATGCCGGTAAAGTCCGCACCGCCCGATGCGAAGGCCCGCTTCATGCCCATCGCTTGCAGGGGAGCCTTCAGCGCGACGGCAGCGCCCGGCTTGATCGTGAACTTGGGTAGGCAAATCCAGACCTGGTCCCTTTGGAGCGCGCCCGTCCACTGGTCGAGCAGCCCACGGTCGAGCTTGCTCTCCACGTCCGCGAGCTTCTGGTTGGTTGGTGGCAAGACGAAGAGCGTGGCGAAACGGCCCCCGCGGTAGCCCAGCGCCATGAGCTGAACCCCATCGACCTCGCCGTAGTGGGCAGCGGTCGTGTGGGTCATCATGGGGGTGGTCACCTTGGTGCCCGCCGCCGTGGTGAAGGTGTCGTCCTTGGTGCCAGCCTTGGGGAAAGGCGCGTTCCACTTGGCCTTGAAATAGATGGCGTTGACCAGAGCCATCCGCGTGGCCCCCGTGATCCCTGGCGGAGGAATGAGATCCTTGATGCGATCACGGGTCTGCTCGGCGACCCAGGCGTTGATTATCAGGCGCTGCTGCTGGGGCGCACCGGCGAAGTCGACGGGCTGGAGCGGGGCCCCGTAGTGGGCCTTGGTGAGCGACAGGTAGGGCGCCTCGAAGGCGTAGCGCTTGTCGCCGAAGAGGCGGTTGGCCACGGCGATATCCGCGCCGGTGGGGCTCTGCCAGCCGTTCAGCTGGGTGGCCCAGGCGCTGTGAAAGGCCTTGGCGTCCGGCCCTGCTTGGAGCGTCTTCTGCATTTCCGTGGCGGTCTCACCCCTGGCGCCGGCGTAGGTCATGGCCAAGGCCAGCGAGATGCTCGCCGGGGAGAAGGCCAGGTTGCCAGCCTTGCCTTTGAGCTGCTGGTACAGCGCCAGGCCGAAGCCGTTGTTGGCCTTGACGGCAGCCTCGACGGGGCCCGCCGCGGCGATGGAGGAGGTCGGG
>JAUVCD010000137.1 GCA_030590865.1 Myxococcales bacterium
ATCGTGCGGCGCTTGCGGCAGGCCCCACTGGAGGAAGTTCGCCGGCTAGGCGGCATGCTCTTCGACCAAGCAAGTCAGATCGCGCCCTCGTTGATCATCCTCGCCGACGGCGAGGCCTTCCAGGAGACCTACGGGATCACGGTCCGGGAAGACTACTACCGTCATGGCAACGATGATCTGTTGAAGGCGGCAGCCGCCGTCGACGTCCCCCACCTGTCGAGCACCGAGGAGGCCACGGTCCGGCGTCGTGGCGATGTGACCTTGCTCGGCCACACCGAGGACCCAGACGGCGCGGTCATTTCCGCATTGCTCTTCAAGGCCGGCCGTGGCTCGCTTCAGGCCTGCTGTCAGGCCGCTGCACGCCTGAGCCCAACGGACAGGGTGAGCCTCACCCGCGGCGCCCTCGCCCATCTGTCCGAATTCGACTCGCCGCCCCGAGCCTTCGAAGAGGCGGTGTTCCGCTTCGAGATCATCATCGACGCCAGCGCCTTTGCTCAGCTCAAGCGCCACCGCATGTCGACCCAACACTGGGGCCCCTACGACCCCGAGCTCGGCATCACCCTGCCGCCGGCGGTGGCTGAGGTCGGGCAAACTGACGCCTTTACGGCCATCATGGATCGGTCGGCGGAGACCTCCCGCCTCATCGCGAAATCTCTGCAGGCCCGCACCGGATCGAGCGCCGCGGCAACCTACGGCCTCACCAATGCTCACCGCCGACGCGTAGCCCTGACCATGACCCTGCGAGAGGCCTATCACTTCTCCCGCTTACGGGAAGACCAACACGCTCAGTGGGCGATTCGGCAGATCGCCGCCGACATCTCAGCGCTGGTGCGCGAGGTAGCCCCCGCAACGGCACTCCTGCTCGCCGGCAAGGACCGTTTCGCCGAGGTGTTCTCCCAGGTCATGAGCGGCGACTGACCGCAGCGGCGGCGTGGCCTTGCTCGAGAGCTGCGATACAAGGCGCCACGAACTTGGGGCGCACCGTCGCTTCCACCGCAGTCCGCAGCTGGTCGAGATCGAAGGGCGTGTCGGGGTGAGCAGCACAACCTCCCAAGAGCACGAGGTTCACGTTGCGAACACTGCCCCCCGCCACGGCCAGCGCAGTAGCATCCAGGGTGACCACCGCAGCCTTCTGTTGCTCCAAATATTGGCCGACCTCGGCGGTGATGAAGCTGCGGTCGGGGCTGTTGGCGATGATCAGACCGCCTGATCGCAGGAACGCGAGATTGCGCAATCCTTCGAGCCGCTCGAGCGCCATCAGCAAGTGGGCTGAGCGGGGCAGCACCATGGGACTGAGGCACTCCCCAATACGGACGTGAGCCACGACCGATCCGCCACGCTGGGCCATACCGTGGGTCTCGGCCCCAAGCACGGGCAACCCCTGGTGTAAGGCCGCCTGCACCATGATCTTGGATGCGAGCAGAATACCCTGGCCTCCGGTGCCGGCCAGCACGGCATTGAAGTCGCTCACGACTCATCCCCTTGCTGAAACACGATGGCGCCCCGGGCGCAGGCGTTGACACATATCCCGCAGCTGCCGCAGAGGTTGGGATCGACCACCACCTGATCGCCCTCCTTTGACAGGGCTGGGCAGCCAAACTGGTCGAGACAGATCCCACAGTCGTTGCACCGGTCGGTGACTTCGATGGGGTGGCGCTCGAAGGACAGCGGCGCGTCCACCACACAGGGTCGCCGGGCCACCACCACGGCAACGCCACCTTGGGGGTCGCGATTGAAGGAGACGGCACGCTTGAGCGCTTTGACCATGACCGACACCTGGGCCGGATCGACGACCTCGAAGGAGCGGACGCCGAGACCACGACAAGTGGCCTCGATGTCCAGGCTGTGCCCCAACATACCGTCGGCGTGGACGCCGCTCGGGAGCGTCGGCTGCATGCCCGTCATGGCCGTCACCAAGTTGTCCAGGATGACCAAGACGAAGCGCGCATCGGCGTAGACCGCATCCGCCAAGGCCGGCAGGCCCCCGTGATAGAAGGTCGAGTCTCCGATCGTCGCAATGATCGGCGGGATCTTGGCGACCCGGCTGGCTCGATCATCCGCTACCCCGTGGGCATAGGCGAGGTAGAGACCGGAGGCGAAGCTGACCGCCGCGCCCATACAATGACAGGTGTCGACGGCGGTCTGGTTGACGCCCAGGGTGTAGCAACCGATGTCGGAGGGGTAGATCCCCTTCTTGCCGCCCGCCTTCCGGATGGCGAAGAAGCTGGCCCGGTGGGGACAAGCCGCACAGAGGGTGGGTGGCCGAGCCGGGAGATCCAGCCCGGCGACCAACCCGGCCGCCTCCGAGGTGGTCTCCCAAGGACGGTCGATGACGCCGTGGCGCATCAACAGGTCGGACAGAACTCTACCGATCACCGCCCCGTCCAGCGGTCCCTCGTCAGGGAGCGTGCCGTCGTGCCGACCCATCACCTGGTTGCGGTCGTTGAGCAGCAACTCGATCACTTGATCCGTTTCTTCGAGCACCAAGACGTGCTCGTGACGGTCCACGAAATCCTCGACCACCGCCCGGGGGAAGGGGAACGGAATGCCAACCTTCAGGATCGGGATGGTCCCGGTCAGCTGATGCTCGGCCAGCAGATCCATCAGCACCGAGAAGGGGTGACCGGCGGCCACTACGGCCACCGGACTCTTGGCATCGCCAGCGCTGAGCTCGATGAAAGGCTGGTCCTGCTCAAGCTCGGCCGCGATGGCCGCCAGCTTCTTGTTGAGCTCGATGTGGAGCTTGTAGCGGTGCCGCGGGGTGGCGGCCCAGCGAGCCGGATCGCGGGGGAAGTTGGCCGGCCGCTCGATGACCCGAGGCTTGCGCACCGTGACGTCTTGACGGCCATGGCACACCCTCAGACCGGTACGAAGAATGACAGGCGTGCGGTGCCGTTCAGACAGCTCGAAACCGTAAGCCACCATCTCCATGGCCTCGGCGGGGCTCGACGGGTCGAGCACCGGGACCTTGGCGAAATGGGCGAATTGACGAGTGTCCTGCTCGGTTTGGGAGGACGTGGGCCCAGGGTCGTCGGCGACGACGATGATCACCCCGCCGAGCACGCCAATATAGGCGGCAGACATCAGGGGGTCGGCCGCCACGTTCAGGCCGACCTGCTTCATGATCACCGCGGTACGCTTGCCGGTGTAGCTGGCCACCAGGGCCTGCTCGAGGGCCACCTTCTCGTTGGCGCACCAGTTGGTGATGACGTCGACCTGCTCTTCCCGTGCAAAGCGGACCACCGCCGGCAGCACTTCAGAGCTCGGCGTCCCTGGGTAAGACAGTGCGATGTGACAGCCTGCCTCTACCAGAGCGCGGCCGACGGCTTCGTTGCCCAAGAGGGCCATTACGCGAGTGGGTGTGTCATCCGAAACGGCCATACGACCTCAGCCCCCCCGGGGGATGTGGAGGCTACCGGACCCGCGGGAGGGCCTCCAGCCAGATTTCGACGGATCTCACCTGGGGCACCGTCGCGGCCCATGACGACCCGCTCAGAACGACCCGCTCAGAACGACCAGCGCAGATCCAGCGCCCCGGGGCCAAGGCGCACCTGGGGCAGAGTCGAGGTTTGACCGAGAACAACCTCTTCCGCGCCATAGGCGGCAAGGGCAGCGCCTCCGCCCACGGCGGCGAGTCCCAGCCCTAGGGGCACCAGAGCGGCCTTCGAGCCCGAGATCGCCAAGACGCCACTGACGCCGGTCCCTGCGACGCCGAACCCGACGAGAATCGTCCCGCCGATGATGGCCGCCTCGCTTTCGGGCTCGGTCAGCTGTGGGATCTCGGAGGCTCCGACGGCCCACAGCGGGATGCCGGTGATAATCAACGCACCGCCGATAGGCGCCACCGCAGCCCCCAAGATTGCCGTGTCGCCGCTAGCGAGCATCGCCACCCCGCCGGCACCAAGCAGCGTGCCGGCGATGGTGAACCCGATGCCCACATTGCGAGTGAGCTCACTGCGAGGCTTGGTCGCAGGGTCACCGGTCGGGGGTGACATGGCGCCAGGGGGCAACAAGACGCAGCGGCCTGCCCGAGCCGCACAGGAGTGGAACACGCGGCAAGCGGTAGCGTCCCTACAATCCTGATCACTGGCCGGGGCGCAACGATCGCCCAGAAGACTGCAGTTCCCCTCTTCGACGCACCCCCGGGATCGCTGGCAGTCGGCAGTGCTGCCGATGACGCAACGCCCCTGATCGGCAGTGCACAGCCCCTGAGCGCAGTATTCGGAGCGGCGGCAATCGTCGTCCGAGGCCGCATAGCATTGTCCCTCGTGGGCGGTGCAGAGCCCAGCGCGTCGGCACTGGTGCGAGGTTTCGCATGGCGCTGGCGGCGTCGGACCAGGCGGAACCGACTGGGACGGGGTACCCGACGGTCCCCACGCCTCGGGTTGGGGCTCGCCAGCGGACTCACCAGCAGGCTCGGCCGGTGCCGCGGGCTGGGCCCAGACCGTACCGGCCAAGAGCAAGGCTGCCGGACAGAGCACCCACCCGCTGATCCCACCTATGAGTCTAAGATCCATGGCCGTCGTCAAAATGTCCACGTCAAGGCGCCGCTACCGGGCCCGATGCTGATGGTCGGCAAGGCCGCCTGTTCATCTGTCGCGGTCAGGGCTTCTCGATTGGTGCGCCGAGCCGCGGAAGGGGCATCGACCAAGTCGAAGATCATCAACCCAACCCCGACGCAGCCTGACACCGCGGCGGTACCGAGCAGGGCCACACCCAGCGCCGATTCCTGACTGCTAAACATGGCCCCCGCCCCCAGCACACCCAAGCCGGCCATATTGCCGAAAGCGAGCACCCGCAGTCCCGCCATCCCGAAACCGCGGCCAGGCTCACCCGCATAGATGTGGCCGATGCTCGGTCCGAACACCATGCCAGTGCCCACCATGACCATGCCCACCGTGATCACTTCGCCTTCGGCGCGCTCGGCGAATGACGGGATGGCGAAGCCGAGGCCGATAGGGGCCAGAGTGGAGATGACGGACAACAGGCCCGCCGTGCTGGGCGACTTGTCGCCTTCGGCGCCAGTCAACTGGGAAGGCGCTGGCGACATGGGTGCCTGACTCCCCCAGCGGGCTACCGGCCCACGGTAAGTCGGCGTGGTCGTGGCGGTCGGTGGCGGAGCCACCACGGGCGGCGATGGCGCAACGCCGGCTGGAGGCGCCGGATCCACCTGCCAGGGCGGCGGACCCGCAGGTTGGGCGCTCACATGGGCAGTGCTGCACACCAGGCAAGCAGCTGCCAAAGCCCCCAAAAGTCGCATGAGCTGACGCTATCACGGACGGCCAGCGAGCGGTCCGATTCAAGGCTCCCAGCCTGTCGCCAATCGCGGTAAGCGATGTCCATGCCCGCTGACGCCATCCCCACCGATCATCGCCCTGTCGTGCTCAGCATGGAGCAAGCCCTGAGCATGTCCTACGCGACCCTGCGCCTGGTGCACCAGGGCTACCGCGTCATCCGGCTCGAGCCCACGCCCATCAAGGGGCGCGCGAGCAAAGGCGACCCCAACCGCTACATCGGGCGGCCCATCGCTGGCGAGGATCGACACAGCTATTACGTGGCGCCCAACGCCGGCAAAGAGGCGATTGCCCTCAACCTCAAAGAGCCAGCAGGCCGCGAGCTGCTCCGTCGTCTGGTGCGCGAGCTCCCGGTCGACGTGTTCTGCACCAACACGCTACCGGCCCATCACCAGTCCCTGGGCGTCGACTACGAGTCGCTCCGCGCCGAGCGAGACGACCTAATCTGGTGCAGCATCTCGGCGATGGGCACCGACAACCCGCGCGTCCCTGGCTACGACCCGGTGCTCCAGGCGCTCTGCGGCTACATGGATCTGACCGGCAACGCCAACGGCCCGCCGCTACAGTGCGGCCCGCCGATCATCGATCTCAAAGCAGGTGACGAGGCCTTCGTGCAGGTCATCATCGCCTTGGCCGAACAGGCCAGGACTGGGAAGGGCAAGCGCATCGACATCTCGATGGCTCAGGTTGCCGTCTCGTGGCTCCACACCTTTCTCCCGATGCTCGACATGGATAGCCCGCCCGAGGAGCTCAAACGCAACGGCAACGAGCACCGGCAGTTCATCCCGGTGAACGCCTATCGATCCGCCGATGGCTTCATCTACTTGGCCATCGGCAGCGATGGGCAATGGGCCCGGCTGACCGCCCAGTCCATGTTCCAACCCCTGGCTCAGGATCGCTTTGCCAGCAACGAAGGGCGCCGGGACCACAAGGCCGATCTGACCAAGGGGATCGAGGCCATCACCCAGCAGCATCCCACCAAGACGATCAGCGAGGTGCTCACCGGCGCCGGCATTCCTCACGCACCGATCACGCCGATCGAGCAGGTTGCGAGCCTGCCCTTCGTCGCCTCCACGGCGCTGCACTGCACCGCCCCTGACGGACGCACGATTCGGCTACCGCCTCCGGCGGTGACGACCCCTCACCTGGAGGCAATCGGCGGCGAGCTGCCCTTCGCCCCCAGCTACGGCGAACACACCGATGATCTCTTAGCGGAAGCCGGACTGGATCCGCCCGCGCTGGCCGATCTGCGTGAGAAGGGAGTGGTGGCCTGAGCCATGATGAACCCCTACGACTATCATCGACCGGAGAGCGCCGCCGCCGCGCTGGCGCTCAAGAGCTCCCTGCAGGGCTCGCGCTACCTGGCCGGCGGCACCGATCTGCTGGTGCGGATCAAAGATGGCGTGGAGCGCCCCGCGGCGTTGATATCGCTCCGTCGCATTCCCGAGCTGCGAGCCATCGAGACAACCGCCACCGGGCTGCGAATCGGGGCCCTCTGTCCCTTGAGTGACGTGGCCGCCCACCAAGACGTCAATGAGCGCGCTGCACTGCTCGCGGCGGCCATCGCCGAGATGGCCTGCGTGCAGATCCGCAACAGCGCCACCCTCGGCGGCAACCTGTGCAATTGCTCTCCCTGTGCCGACACAGCGCCACCGCTCTTCGTGCTCGAGGCCCGCGCCGAGATCCTCGGGAGCGAGGGGACGCGTGACGTGTCGATGGCCGAGCTGATGGTGGGACCGGGACAGCTCGGCCTGGGCGCCGACGACATCCTCACCGCCATTCTGATTGATGAGCCCCCCCCTGGGGCCAAGGGGATCTTCCTGAAGAAGACCCGGGTGAGCATGGATCTTGCGCTGGTGAACCTGGCCGCGCTGATGGTCTTGGCCGACGACGGAGCCACCTGCGAGTCTATCCGGCTCTGCGCCGGCGCCGTGGGCCCGACGCCGCTGCGCCTCGAGCAGGTCGAGGCCTCATTGAAGGGCCGGCGCCTCACCCCTGAGCTCATCGCTCAGGCCCGGAAGCTGGCCGCCGACAGCGTGCACCCCATCTCGGACATCCGGGCTGGCGCCGACTACCGCCGCCAGGTGACCGGCGCCTTCGTAGAGCGGGCCATCACGGCCCTGGTCGAGCAAGGAGCAGCGGCATGAACGGCGCCACCAAGACGGCCATCCAATTCACCCTCAACGACGCACCGGTGAGCGCCCTGTGCGGGCCGACCACCATGTTGCTCGACCTGCTGCGGGACCAGCTGGACCACAAGGGCACCAAGGAAGGCTGCGGCAAAGGGGAATGCGGCGCCTGCACCGTGATGATCGACGGACGGGCGATCAACGCCTGTCTGTTCCCCGCCCTGGAAGTGGAAGGCTGCCAGGTCACCACCATCGAGGGCTTGGTCGGCCCACGAGGCAAGCTGTCACCGATTCAGCAGGCCTTCGTCGACCACGGCGGCATCCAATGCGGCTTCTGCTCCCCAGGGATGATCATGTCGGCCCACGCCTTGCTCACCAGCAATCCTGATCCCGCGGAAGACCAAATCCGCGCAGCCCTCCGCGGCAACCTCTGCCGCTGCACCGGCTACGTCCAGATCGTCGACTCGGTGAGAGGGGCGGCAGTAGCGCTGCGCCGCACCGAAGCCGGGCAAGACGCCAAGGGAGGACCGCAATCATGACGTCCTTTCGCTACATCGGCAGCGACGCAGCTCGCCCTGACGCTCCGGCCAAGGCCACCGGCAGGGCGGAATACATTCACGATCTCAGCCGGCCGGGGATGCTCTACGGCAAGATCAAGTTCTGCAATCACCCCCACGCGCGCATCCTGCGCATCGACACCTCAAAAGCCGAGCGGCTCGCCGGGGTTCGCGCGGTGATCACTGCCGATAACACCCCAGAAGTGCGCCTCGGTTTTCAGCGCGACAACCTGGCACTCAAGAAGGGCAAGGTCCGTCAACAGCGGGACGAAGTCGCTGCCGTTGCGGCCATCGATCCAGACATCGCCGCCGAAGCCATCGAGCTCATCGAGGTGGAATACGAGCCGCTGCCGGCCGTCTTCACCCCTGAGGACGCCATGGCGGCAGGCGCACCACTGATTCACGAAACCGACCCGCGAGGCAAACCGCGGACCGACAACCTGCTGCCCATCACCTTCCGCCACGAGTCGGGGGATCTCGAGGCCAGCCGACGAGCCTCTACCCACATCGTCTCCGGCGAGTTTTCGACCCCCCGCATTCAGCAGAGCTGCATGGGCACCGCCGGCTGTATCGCCGAGTTCGATCAAGCCGACAACCTCACCATTTGGGCCAAGACTCAAATCCCCTTCTTGGCCCAACGGGACTTCAATGGGGCGCTCGGACAGATGGGCCTGAAGGGCAAGAACGCCCGCGTCATCGTGCCGGTCCTCGGTGGCGGCTTCGGCTCCGGGCTCGACACGCATGCCTATGAGCACATCGCCATTCTGCTGGCCCACGAGACCGGCAAGCCCGTCAAGATCCTCTACAACCGGGAGGAGGAGTTCGCCTATCTGTCACCGCGCCAATCGGCCACGGTCCGAATCGAGCAGGGCTGCGACGAGAACGGCAAGCTCACCTTCCGTCGCTGCGAGGTGGTGCTCGACAATGGCGCCTACACCTCTTGGGGGGCCACCTATCCGTCGGTGATGATGCTGCCCGCTACCTCGCTCTACCGAGTGGCGGCCGTCTATTTCGACGCCAAGCTGGTCTACACCAACAACACCTATTGCCAGGCGATGCGAGGCTACGGCAATCCGGAGCTCACCTGGGCGCTAGAGAGCAACCTGGACGAGCTGGCCGAACAAGCAGGCATCGATCCCCTGGAGCTGCGGCTCAACAACTGCAATCAGCCAGGCGAGATCACCCCGATGGGGATGAAGATCCGCAGCTGCGGACTGAAACAGTGCCTCGAAGGCATCGGAGAGCGGCTCGACTGGGCGAACAAGCGCGGCCAAGGCAAGAGCAAGCGCCGCGGCATCGGTCTCGCCTCGCTCGTCCATGTCGGTGGGTCAGGTCGCATCTACCGCTCCGACGCCAGCGGGATCATCCTCAGGCTCGACGACTTCGGCAACGTCTACGTCTCCTCAGGGGGCGTCGAGATGGGTCAGGGGTTCCATTCCTCGTTGACCCTGGCGGTGGCCGAGAGTGTGGGCGTGACGCCTGACAAGGTGCACATCAATCAGACCGACACGGCCACCTGCCCTTGGGACGTGGGGACCCACGCCAGCCGCGGCGCCTTCACGGCCTGCAATGCGGCACTCATGGCGGCCAAAGAGCTCCATGACAAGCTCTTCACCCGAGGCGCCGAGGTGCTCCCTGGTCTAATCGCCAAGAACCTCAAACGTCAGCGCAAGAAGCACCCAGACCATCCGGTCACGGACTTCGACGTTCAGGCGGCCTGCCAGCCGGACCGGCTGACCCTCAGGGACAACATCGTTCGGATCGAAGGCGCTCCTGATGAGCCCTGGCTCCAGGTCGAGCTCGGCCAGCTGCTGCGAGCAGTCCACTTCTGCGAGAACGGCGAGATGTTCACCGTCAGTGCCCTTTATGACCCGCCGAGCGATCTGCCGGACTGGGAAAAGGGCTTCGGCAACATGTCAGCTACCTATGCCTACGGGACGCAGGGAGTCGAGGTCGAGGTGGATATCGACACGGGCGACGTGACCATTTTGCACATGGCTGCGGTGCACGACGTGGGCAAGGTCCTCAATCAGCAAACCCTCAAGGGCCAGACCTACGGCGCCCTCGCCCAGGGCATTGGCTACGCCCTCTACGAGGAAATCCTCACCGACCGAGGTCGCATCCTGAACCCAAGCTTCCGGGACTACAAAATCCCCACCGCCGGTGAGATGGGCTTCCCCTTGGAGATAGCGTTCATCGAAACGAACGACGAGACCGGTCCCTTCGGTGCCAAGGGCGTCGGCGAGCCAGGGCTGGTGCCGACCGCCCCAGCCATCGCCAATGCCATTTACGATGCGGTGGGGGTGCGGATCCACGATCTACCGATCACGCCAGAGAAGCTGCTGGCTGCACTGCAGAAGGCCTAAGCGCATTGCCGTGGCCACCCCGGATCCAGTGACCGACTCGGCTCGCGACCAGGGTCGAGCTCGGTTGAGCCTGATCTACTTCCCCTACAACGCGCTGGTCGTCATGCCCTTCTTCGCGGGCTCGACGATCTTCTGGGGCGTGATGGCTGTGGTCACCTCGCAGCTCTCTCAGCGGCTCGGCTTTCACTGCGGGACCGCCTGGGCCTGGTCCACCTGCCGCATGAACTTCACCCGAGTACGGGTACGAGGCCGTGAGCGAGCCGACTCGCGCCAGTCTTACGTGATCATGAGCAACCACCAGAGTCACTTCGACACCCTGGCCTTCTATGGCCACTGGGGGCGCCAGTTCCGCTGGGTGATCAAAGACGATCTGCGCAAGGTACCTGGCCTCGGCTGGGGCTGCGACGCGGTGGGACACATATTCATCGACCGTTCCAACCGCGAGCGGGCCATCGCCAGCATGAAAGAGGCAGCGCAGAAACTCGAGCCAGGCGTATCGATCATGATCTTTCCCGAAGGCGAGCGCAGCCCTGACGGCCGGCTGCAAGCCTTCAAGAAAGGCGGCTTCGTGATGGCCGAGCAACTGGGCCTGCCCATCCTCCCAGTCACCATCTCCGGCTCTCACTACGTGCTGCCGAAGAAGACCTTGCGGCTGCTGCCTGGCCGGATCGACATCACCGTCCACGACCCCATCGACCCGACGACTTACGGGCCCGACCAGCGTGACCGACTGATGAGCGATGTCCGAGCGGCCATCACCTCGGGGCTCAGCGACGAGGAACGTGATGGCCCACCTGCCTAACCATGGCCGCCCCCTGGGCGCCGCGCTGATGGCGGCGACGTTCCATGCCAAGGTCGTCCCATGACCCGAGGCATCGTCACCGGCGAGGACGGCCAGCAGCGCTGCTGGTGGGCCGTCCAGGCTGCCGATTACGCCGAGTACCACGATCACGAATGGGGCATGCCGGTCACCGATGACCAACGGCTCTTCGAGAAGATCTGTCTCGAGGGCTTCCAGTCCGGGTTGAGCTGGCTGACGATTCTGCGAAAGCGTGAGAACTTCCGCCGCGCCTTCCGCGACTTCGATTTCACGAAAGTGGCCCGCTTCAACAGTCGCAGCGTCACTCGCTTGCTCGGCGATGCCGGCATCGTCCGACATCGCGGGAAGATCGAAGCCACCATCAACAACGCCAAGCGCGCTGTCGAGCTCGCCGATGAGTTCGGCTCGCTGGCGGCCTACTGCTGGTCCTTCGAGCCAAAGCCTCGGCAGCGACCCAGCAGGATGGGCTACGCCACCCTCATGTCGATGTCCCGAACCGCCGAGTCGACCGCACTCAGCGACGATCTGAAACGCCACGGCTGGCGCTTCGTCGGACCCACCACCGTCTATGCATTCATGCAGGCCATGGGGCTGGTCAATGATCACCTCCATGGATGCGCGGCACGCCAACGGGTGGCCGACGCGCGCCGCGCGCTGGTGCGACCAACGGCGTGACCGCCAGCTCGTCCCCTGCCCAATTATTGTCGGCAGTTACTGACGAATCGAGTCCGAGCCGTAGGCAGCGATCATCTTCTGCTCTTGTCGCCGGTTGCGGATCATCACCAGCACCGGTGCTCCGATACCCACCACGATGCCGCCAATGACACCCACCGGTCCGAAGACCGCTAGAAAACCGAGCGCCAGCCCGGCCCCGAAGGCGATGGCGAGCATGATGATTCCAATCAAGATGCCAATGCCGATCGATAGCCCCACACCGATGCGGTAGACGATCCCCAAGAGCGCAGTTTGCAGCACAAAGGCCCCAAGTTGGGCCGTGAAGCCGAGGCTCAGCGCCAGATAGCCGCCCCCTGCACCAATGACCGACATCGCAAAAGTCACCGCCAAGGCGGTGGTCCAGTTGTTGCGCGGATTCTGCGGGCGAAAGTTCTTCACCAGGCCGCGAAGAATCGCGGCACTGACGACCCAGGCCACCGCCCACCCGGCGATGGTCACCAACATTTCCCCAGACCCCATCCAGATACGATGGCAAAGCTAGGTTTGGCTGTCTAGCCCCCTTCCCCCACGCGCACGCTCGCCCCCGCTCCCGCTTCCGCACCCACTCCGCAGCGGGACCAGGATCGTCGCGACCCACGCGGCTTTTCCGGTCAACCATCAATGGGACGCGAAGCCAGTATCGATGACCTCGCAGCTGCCACTGTCGAGCAGGGTGGAGAAGCAATGAGCGACCATTTCTTGCGCATAAGGCAGCGTGATGAGCGCCCCGTGACGCTCGCTGGCTGAAACCTCAGTCATCGGACTTTGTACGAGCACTCGGGTGGCGGCATCGGCACCGCCGTCCCAGGTGAAGTTGTCCGCCGCGGGCAAGGTCAGCTCGGCGAGCCCAGCGACGTCGTGGTGGCTTGGGAGTGCGAGAGCGGCACCAAAAGCACGAGCCAAACGGTCGTTGGCGCTCATGGTCATGATCGTCTCATCGCTGGCCTGCATGAACAGGGCTGGACGGGGTGGCCGATCACGGTTCTCGCCATGCTGCCCATAGGCGCCTGGGTCGGCACCGTCGAGCAGGGTTTGGGCGGTGCCCAGCAGCACGGTGGCGTCGACCGGCGGCAGGTTGATCAGGTCGAAGACGAGCACGCTAAACAGGCCGAAGGTGATGATGTCCGAGTAGCCTGCGCCGGCCACGAAGAGCGCACCGGCGCGCAACTCGGGAGCGGTCGCAAAGGTCATGCTGCCGGTCACGCCGCCTAGCGACAGGCCCAGGTAGAAGGTCCGCTCGGGATCCAAGGCGCTGGCCACGCCCAGCACCGGCTCGAGAGCCTCGTTGAGGGCTACCAGGCCGGTGAGCACGGCCAGATGGTCGGCGACGGCCTGACGGAAGTTGCCGCGGGTTAAAAGCGGATCGGCGAAGCTGAAGAAATCGAGATCCGAGCCGTGACCACTGCCCGCGCGATCGCCGTGAGCTGGCAAGTCAATGGCCACGAAAGCGAAGCCTGCCTCGGCGAGCGGCTGGGCGAGCTGGAAAAAGTCAGCCTTGTCCTGGCTGCCTCCATGCTGAAACAGGACCACCGGGTAGGGCGCGCTACCGGTGGCGGGAAGAGCGACGACGAAGCCAGGCCGGGTGGTGTCGGCGACGATCGGCAACCCATCGCTACCGATCTCGAAGGTGCCGGCTTGGCTTCGATAGTCGGGCAAGGCGAGGATGCCCGAGGCAGCGGTGGCCGCCAGCACGGCGGCTACCTCGGCAGGTGGCGCAAGGTCACCGAACGAGTCCAGGGCGCGCGCTTCGATCGACTCGACCTCGAGCACCGGGCTCTGGTCCAACGCAGCGCCCAGATCGGTCAGCGACGCGCAGGCACCGGCCAGGCGCAGCGGGATGGCCACCTCCACAGCGGCGGTGTCGGCCTCGGCGACTTGCTCCCGCGCTGCCACATAGTCGGGGTGCTCCGCTCCATCGGCGCCGCAGGTGGGCAAAGCCGTCGCATCGCTGGCAGCGCCTTGCTCGACGACCACGATCACCTCATCGGCCCCTGGGGGAAAGGGAGCCTGAGGCCGCAGGATGAGCGACGGCGGGTCGGCCTCGACGGAGACGTCGAAAGTGCCTGAGTGGGACTGCCACTGTCCGTCCTGCCTGACGACCACTTTGATCCGCTCACCATGGCCAGCGCTGGCGACCGCCGACAAGGGCACCACCAGCTCGGGCAATCGCGACCAGCCATCGATGCGGGTCAGCTGGGCAAGCCACTCAGGACGGGAGGCCTCGATGATCGCCGCGGCACGGTCACCGGCAGGCGGCGCCAGCATTGCCCCGCTTTGCCAGGCAGGCGACGGGAAGACGGGCACCACGCTGGGATCCGCACAAACGGCTGCCGGGACCTCATCATCGCCGCAGCCCACCACGAGCCCTGCAGCCAACAAACCCATCCAACCCATCACCCTACAGCTCATGACGTCGAGTGGTAGCGGTTCGATCACCTGTTGACCAGCGGTTGGAGCGACGGCGTCACCGCCCCTTGCTCGTGGTACGGTCGCCGTGTCAGCAGCGATGGCATGGCGGAATCGCCGCCACGCTCGGGACCGTCACAGGCCCTCGCGAGGTAACGCAAACTTGGAGCCAGATGGGCAAACCGAGCCGCTGTTCAGCGCCGGCAGCGTCGTCGGTCACTTCCGAGTAGGTCGCCTACTCGGACGGGGAGGCATGGCCGAGGTCTACCTGGCTCGAGACCTGAAGCTCGGCCGGAGAGTGGCGCTCAAGATCGTGCTTCCCGAGCTCATCGGCGACGAGCAGGCGGTGCCCAAGCTCCTGTCGGAAGCCCAGATTACAGCCCAGTTCAACCACCCCCACATCGTCACCATCTTCGAGGTGGGCGAGCACGATGGCTGCCCCTTCATCGCCCTCGAATACCTGGAAGGTCACACCCTGAAGCAGCGCATGGCGCTGGATCCACCACGGCTCAAGGAACAGCTGCGCATCGGCTTGGCCATCGCCCAGGCGCTCGACGCGGCCCATGCAGGAAAGGTCCTGCACCGAGATCTGAAGCCTCAGAACGTGATCCTCCCCAAGGACGGGCGGCTCAGGGTTCTCGACTTCGGGCTGGCCAAGGTGATGGCACGGGGCAGTGATGATGCCCAGCAGAAGAAGAAGCGAACCGGCACCGGCACGCCGGCCTATATGTCCCCCGAACGTTGGCGAGGCAAACCATGCACGGCGGCCGCGGACATCTGGTCGCTGGGCATCATCTTCTACGAGCTAGTCACCGGCACCCGCCCATTTGCGGCTAGCACCTTCGAGAGCTACGTGGAGGAAGTCGTCAGTGCCGAGCCGGTGCCAGAGATCGGCGAGCCTCACGAGCTGCCCCGCGAGCTTGTCACGCTGATCGCCCAGTGCCTCGACAAGACACCGGCGCGGCGACCTAACGCCGAACAAGTGGCCAGCGAGCTCGAGACCATCCTGCAGCAGGGCCAGCAACGGCGACTGAGCGATCAGCGCAGCCCGTTCCGTGGGTTGCGCCCATTCTCGGAGCGCCACGCCGACCTGTTCTTTGGCCGGGATGCCGAGATCCCTGCCTTCCTCGAACGGCTGCGCGACGAGGTCGTGCTGCCGGTGGTCGGTCCCTCAGGGGCCGGCAAGAGCTCCTTCGTTCAGGCAGGGGTCATCCCCCGCCTTCGAGAGCTCGGGCTCTGGAACGTGCTGCAACTACGCCCTGGGCCGAATCCGTTTCGCACCTTGGCCGCCAAGCTCATTTTTGAGCACAGCCACAGCTCGACGCAGAGTGACAGCGATGGGAGCCTCCGGACCCGGTCGAAGCAGGCTGCGCTCAGCCATCCCAATGGCGCCCCCGATCTGTTCGCCGAGGGGGAGGAGCACGTCGCCGAGCGCCTCTTGGAGTCACCGCGGCGGCTCAACCTCATCCTTCACGACCTCGCGGAGGCGCTGGGCAGTCACCTAGTCTTGTTCGTCGACCAGCTAGAGGAGCTACACACCCTCAGTGGTGATCGGAGCGACCGGGACCGAGACCTGGTAGCTCGCCGGTTCATGCAGGCGCTGTGCACGGCGGCCGACGATCCCCGCGAGCCAGTTCGAATCATCTTCACCTTGCGAGACGACTATCTGATTCGCCTCGCCCAGGGGCCAGAGGCTCTCGAAGCGCTCAGCCGAGTCACCGTCATCCGCACCCCTGAGCGCCACAACCTGGAGGAGGTCCTGCTCAGGCCACTGGAGCGAGTGGGCTATGGCTACGACGATCCCCAGCTCCCGGCCGAGATGGTCGAAGCGGTGCGGGACGAGCCTGCCTGTCTACCGCTGCTCCAATTCACGTCTCACTTATTGTGGGAGCGACGAGACCAACAGCGGCGGGTGCTGCGGCGGGCCGACTATGATGCACTCGGC
>JAUVCD010001033.1 GCA_030590865.1 Myxococcales bacterium
CGCGTCGTCCAACCCTGCAAGCTTGGGATGGTCCGAGAGTCCTTCTTTCCAACCGGCCATTTCAATTGATGCAGACGGACTTGTCCCGCTTACGCCTGGTCATCTGGGTCCCGCCGCTTGCTCTGACGCTCTTGGGGTGCCCGGGACCCGAGCCTGTAGCCCCTCAGGCAGCTCTCTCCGAACCGCCAGCCCAGGACGCTGGCTCGTGCCAGGATGGCGGCAGCCCCGAGTGCCCGCCTCGCTGTGCCGACGTGTTTCCTGATCCGGACGGACCGGTGCCTAGCCGCGCCATGCGCTGTGCACCGGATCGTTGAGGCCCGTAGAGGCCGTGGCGCTTTGGGCCGAAGTAGCCCGATCAAAGGGAGGCGCAGCGTCAGAACGAGCCGCTCACCACCACTGAGCCAGGACCCACGGATATCCTGGGCCCTGCAGCCACCTCGTCCCCGCCCCCGTCGTCCTGCATCAGGCTCGCGACGAAGAGACCAGCGCCGGCCGCCAGCCCGACCGCGCCGACGATGACGCCAACGTTAGCAACGGTCTGGTAGGTCCTACCCGCATCGCCATCACCGCTCTGCTCATCGGTGCAGCTTCCGTCGGGGCACTGGTCCTCTAGGCTCGAATACTCGCCCAGGGTGAGCCCTCCGAAGATACCGAACATCACCATGCCAGCAGCTCCGACGCCGCCGGCGATATAGGCGTAGAGTCGCAGATCCGAGCCTCCGTCGGCACTGTCGTCGACCGGCGGAGGCGCCGTGTCGCCCCCTGGATCGGCGGTTGGCGCCGCCGCCACAGGCGGCGCGATGTCGACGGCAAGCACGCCGCCGGCAACGACGCTGAGACTCTTGGTCTCCTCGCCGCCGGCAGCCGGGCGCAAGACGACGGTGAGTGGCCCAGGCTCGACCGGGAGCTCGGTGCCCCACTGGGCCGTGTCGATGGGCTGCCCGTTGACCGTCAAAACCGCGCCAGGCGGCGCCGTGACGTTCACGGTGACCACACCGATCGATTCCTTGAGCTCACCGAGCTTGGTGCGCGCCGCCGTGCTGGTTTTCTCGTACTTTGCGTCGGCCTTGGCCGCCTCATCCGCGGCGGCGATCACGTTCAGCGCTTCGTTGTAAGCATCGACGTTGCGACCCATCGCTTGCAGGACGCGGACCGCCATGAACAACGAGTTGGGGCTCGCCACGATGTCGTAGGACGCTCGAAAACCGGACAGGGCTTGGTCATGCTGGCCCGCCTTCATCGCCGCCGCTGCGGTCTTGTAAGCCTCACTCGCCGCCGTCTTCTGCTCCGGCGTGGCGGCCCCCACAGCCACGCCAGCTGCCAGAGACGGCGAAGCAGCGAGGGTTCCGACGAAAGCGACGCAGAGGACAAGCGATGCTGCCCTCAGAGCAGTGTGGACGGTGCGGAGCGACGGGTGCGACAACATCAAATGTCTCCAGGATCGAACTCGTCCTTGGGCTTGGACGGAGGCGGCTTGGGCGGTGGCGGCTTGGGCGGTGGCGGCTTGGGGGTTGTCTTGGGCGGCGGCGGCACGGCCGTCAACGCCGTCTCAGGTGGCGCAGGGTCCTTCGGCTCGGTGGTGGGACGAACAGTCGGCGCCGCCGTCGCGGTGCTCACCGCCCCATCGGTGACCGGTCCAGTGGTGGCCGGTCGGGTCGGCACCGGTGGCTCCACGGCCGCCGTATCGCTAGCCGCCGGGCTGGGATCAGCCGTACGGCTAGGCGGAGGACTGCGATCAACCCTTGCGGAAGCCGTCCCCGAGCCTGGAGTGGTCGGTTCCTCGTCCGACTCGGAGCCTAGGGTCAATACGAGCACACCACCCACGACCACGGCTGCCAGAGCGGCGAAGATGGGCCAGCGCTTCGCAGGCTCACCGTCCTCAGCCGCTACAGGCTCGGTAGCCGCTGCCGCCGCTGGAGGCTTCGGGCGCGCGACTTTGGCCTCAGGCTTGGACTTGGACTTGGACTTGTCCACAGCGGGCGCCTTGGCTTTGTCCTTCGCTTCCCCTGCCTGAGTGCTGGCTTTGGCGTCTTCACTCGGTTGTTCGCTGGGCTTGCCAGCCTTGGCCGCAGACGCCTCAGCCTTGGCCGCAGACGCCTTGCCTTCGTCAGCCTCACCGGCACCACCGGCCGGCTCCTGGCCAGCCTCCGGCTCTGACACCAAACCGTCCGCTTCATCGGGCTCCGCATCAGTCGACTCGGA
>JAUVCD010000182.1 GCA_030590865.1 Myxococcales bacterium
ACCGAGTACCTCACCGGCGGGCGGAGCGGTCCAGGGGCAAGGCGGCTCGGTCGCCCTAGCGGCGCGGCCTATTTACTCGACGCCGCCTCGAGCCCTACTCAACCCGAAAAATCACGTGGAACCCAGACTTGGATTCGACGACGTGGCTCACCTGATCGATCTCGAGAGCGAAAGCGCCATCGGCAAAAGCGGGATCGACCTGGTCACGGGTGATGGCCCCCAGAGTGCCACCTCGAGTGGCTGCACCGGGCTCGTCACTGTAGTCGGCCACGACTTGATCGAAGTCGGTCCCGGCAGCCAGCGCGTCCCGTGCTTGCAAGGCCCGCAGGCAGGCCTCGCCGCGACTGCGACCGCTCGCCCCGGCACCATGTTTGACCAGGATGTGCTTGACCGAGATCGAGATCGGCTCATCGGGCTTGGCCGCTCGCTCTGCGCTCGCGATGGCCAGGCATTCGGCCGCAGGCGATCCAGCAACTGGGCCGGCCTCCGCACCATCTTGGGCTGCATCGTTCCCATCGCTCGCTGGGCCACTGGCGCCGCCGCAAGCAGCGAGCGCCCCTGGCCACATAACGAGCGGGACCACCAGACCCAGTAGCCGACGGCTGACGTTCACCATGGGCAGACCATAGCCCATCGAAAGGAAGGGTCGAGCCTGCTGCGCAGCCCGCGTCGTGGGCTCACCGGCCGTTAGTCGTCAGCCCGGATAACAGGCCGCGGCGCTACCGCCCGATCCTTGGCCGCCACAGCCAGCAGCAGCGCGGTGATCCCCACAAACAGCACCAAGCTGGCCTGGATGAAATGCTCCCGAGCGTCGTGGGTCAGCACCGTCCAATACTGGGCCACACAGATGCCTAGCACGCTGGCGAGGATCCCGACGTCGGCACGAGTCCAGGGCGGCCGCGGGGCGGACCGGTCAGCCCGACGGCCGTGACGCTCGGTGGCCAGCAAGGGCAAGAGGAAGACGAAGTGGATGTAGTAATTGGCTGGATAGAACACCACCGGCACCAGCAGCAGGCCCAGCAAGGCCGCGTGCTCGAGCCGCCGGCCGCGGCACAAAGCGATGACCGCCAGCAGATAGGCGATGACCGCTACCATGAAGACCCGAGCGCGCACCGAGGTGAGGTTGTGTCCCTCCCCGGCCCAGCCACCAATCAGCGTGCGCAAACTGACGTGATTGAGGTGCTCGCCCTGGGCCAGCAGCACCATCTTGTGCACCCAGTCCACCCATGCGCCGAAGGAGAAGACCGCCGAGGACAACAAGAAGAGAAACAGGACGCAACCGGCGCCTCCCAGCAACACGCTCAGCGTGGCCCGCTGCTCGTCCCACAGGGTCCGCAGGGACGGCAACCGCTCATGGGCGTGCCAGTAGCCGCGCACCCACCAGAGCGCCGGCACGGCGACGAAGACGAAGGCGAGCGTTGGGACGACGCGAATCATGCACGACAGGGCCAGCAGCGCCCCGCCGAGCGCCCAGCGCTCCTTTTTCAGCGCGCAGAGTCCCAGGCCGAAATAGACCATCCAGTCTTGTCGGAGCGTCGCACCGGCCCAGTTGGTGCCATACATGTAGAAGTCGTTGGCGCCGAAGACCACCATGGTGATCAGCATGGTCCGGACTCCGAAAGCCCGTCCGATGGCGATGAAGAGCACCAGCAGCAGCAGCGGATCGAGCAAGGCCGAGGCGATCAGCACATCGTGGCTCGCCTGGCTCTGGGACAAGATCAGATGGGCGATCATCAACCACACCGGGGTAGCGTTACCCCCGTGGTCGTGCATGCTGCCCAGGTAGGCATTGTCCCCCATGGTCTTGCGGAAGAACCGCATGTCCTGCTTGAAGGCGTCCCATCGGGCAGGCGAGAAACGCTCCCGCACCTCGGCGATCTCGGCCTCGGTCTCGGCGATGGGTCGCTTGTGGTGGGTCTTCAGGTCCCGCACCAAGCGCCGGCCGATACGCTGCATCGAGGCGCCAGGCGCATCCTCCAGGTAGGCCCCAACGCTCGCCAGATAGACGCCATCAAAGCCCAGCTCGTCGAAGTACTTCGCCTGGGGGAAGTAGACCCGCATGTCGTAGCTGTGCACCGCCGTGGGCACGCCGCGCTCGTGGTCACGGAACTGGGGGCGTCCGAGATTGTAGAACGCCGCCACCGCCAGCACCGCACAGACGCTCAGGGCCACCACCACCCCCCAGCGTTGAGCCCTCAGGCGACCTTCGAGGTGAGCCTCACGGATGACAATCACGCCGGCCACGGCCGCGACGACGGCTCGCAAGATTGAAATCGTGTCCGGATCGACGGGCCAGGCGCCATCGATGGCGCTCAGCAGAACGGCACAGCCAACGACGGGCAACAGCAGGCTGGTAACCTTCAACCAGGTGGGCGCCCGCCGGGCACAGACGAGCACGAAGACGATGAGCAGCACGGCTAACAAGCCGAGCGCCTGATGCACCGAAGGGTCGAGCAGCTCCCCCTGTTTGGCCACCAGGCGGGGCGGGAACTGTGCCGGTGGCTCGGCGAAGACCTGCAGCTCACTGATGCTGTAGTTGCCGTCTCCACCAGAGGCTTGCACCCGCAGATAGCGCCCCTGACCCTGTAGCCGCTTGCTGTGACGGGCCTGCAACCCGCCGGCTCTTACTTGCGGGGCGCGCCATAGACGGGTGAACTCTTGGCCGTCTTCAGAGACCGACACCTCGTAGCGGTCGTTGCAGTCCGCCTGGATGTAAGCGGCGCGCAGGGGCGTCGAACGGCCCAAATCGTACTGAATGAACGACTCGGTCGAGGCCAGCCAGGCCGTCAGATCGGTCTTCCACCCTCCCCCAGGCGTCCCGATCACGCCATCGGTGAGGACCGTTTCACGACGCACGTCAGCGACGATCATCGGTGACCGGCCCGCCAAGAGATTGATGGCTTCGGAAGCCCCGGTGGGCTCGGCGACGGCCGACCGCACCAGCAAAATGGCAAGCAACACTGCCGCTAGCGCGGCACCCCAACGCATGGGTCGAGCCAACCACTGGTAGTGCTGTGGATCCAGAGATCTCGCTGTTCTGTCGCCCCACCGGTCAGCGACGCCACCACCGCCGCCGGCGCCGCCACGCAGGCGATCACCCCCGCCAAGCTTCGAGACCCAGGCCGCCGAGCCCTGACTGCCGGAGCGGCCGGAACGAAAAGGCGACCGACGGACCACCCTGACCGAGACAGCCGAGCGGTGACCCGATAAGCTGCCGCCACCATGAAGCTCGACCTCTACATCCGCAATCTCCAGACCGGAGACCGAGAGCAAAAAGTATTCGAATCTGAGCAAGAGGCTCTCGAGTACCTCAAGAACCGCCCCAAGTTCGCCGAGGTGCTCGGCGTCGCCAGCGACGACGTGCCGCCAGAGCTCAACGACCAGCTGCGCGCGGCCACGCGACCACTCGATGAGGAGGAGAAGCTGCTCGATCGACAGCGCACAGCGGCCCTCGAAGACGAGGCCCGTAAGCGTGCCCAAAAAGAGCAGAAGCGAGCGGTTGAGGAAGCGGCGAAGCACCGCAACGAGATCGCCAATGCCGATCCCAACCGTCCCTTGGAGATCCGTTATCGCTTCAACGAGGGGCTCTCGGTTGCCGACCCAGTGGACACCAGAGCCATCACGGACGAAGCGCGGGCCGCGATGATGGCCTGGATCGAGGAGCGCAACAGCTGGGTGGCCAGCCGCGGCAATGTCGTCGGCGAAGCGAAGGTCAGCGTCTACCCTGGACCGCTCCCCGATGGGGTGACCGAGCGGGTCGATGTGGGAACCTTCATCCCGGTGACGGCACCCAAGAAAGACAGCTGACGCCTCCGAGCCCCGTCGCGCCCGCTCGCGCTCACGGCATCTCGATCCCCGCGATGACGGCCTGGCACTGGTTGCATTTACCGCCCGTGATGCCGGTCGGCGAGGCCAGAAATCCCCGGCGCTGGATGGCGAGCTGCCCACAGGCCGGGCAATAGGTGTGCTCGCCGTCATCGCCCCAGACGTTGCCCGTGTAGACGTAATGGAGCCCTGCCTCGAGCCCGATGTCGCGGGCGCGGCGGAGGGTGGACACCTCCGTGGCGGCAGCCTCGCTGAACCGGTGATCAGGGTGATAGCGGGATAAATGCCAGGGGATCTCCGGGCTGAGGGCACAGAGGAACTGAGCGATCGCTCTCAGCTCGTCGTCACCGTCGTTGAGACCAGGGATGACCAGCGTCGTGACCTCGACCCAGACCCCCTCTTCGCAAAGAACGCGGATGCAATCGAGCACCGCCTGCAACGGGCCTTTGCACAGTCGTTTGTAGGTCCCCTCGCTCATGGCCTTCAAATCGACGTTGGCCCCGTCCAGGAAAACGCGGGCGGCGTCACGAGCCGCCTCGACGGTCATCAGGCCGTTGGTCACAAAGACGTTCTTCAAGCCCTGCGCCCGAGCCAAGACGCCGACCGCGCGATTGTGCTCGTAGTGAATGGTGGGCTCCGAGTAGGTGTAGGACACCGACGCGCAACGCTGCGCGACGGCTTCGGCGACCACCGCTGATGGAGAAACGTAGTCGCCGCCAATCCTGCCGCCGCGCCTCACCATGTCGCTCAGCTGATGGTTCTGGCACCACGGGCAGCTCAAGTTGCAGCTCGCCGAGGCGACGGACATCGAGCGCGACCCTGGCTGAAAGTGGGACAGCGGCTTCTTCTCGATGGGATCGGGGCTCAGCGCGAGCAGCAAGCCATAAGCCAGCGCCGTGAGCCGACCGTCTTGGTTCTCCCGAACCTGGCAGATCCCCTGCTCGCCGAGCTCAATGCGGCACCGGTGCCCACAAAGGCCACAGCGGACGGCACTACCGCTCGCCTCGGGCTCGTAAAACATCGCTTCGACTGGGTCGCGCTTCACCGCTGTCCTCCTGCTGGGCTCGGCCAGCGTCCTCCGGCACCTAGGATAGGCCAATCCGAGAGCGGCAACACGTCCTGGCGCGTCATCGAGGCTCGTCGCAGAGCAAGCCAGCAGGGCGTCGGGGACCGGGCCTGTCCGAGGCCGTGTTGCGACCGCTACCACGTTCGGCTAGGGCTTTGCGCCATGCGTGATTGGAGCCGTCAGGTCGTCGTCACTGGTGCCGGCGTGTGCTGCAACTTGGGCGATGATATCGCTGCCATGGAAGCCGCTTTGCGGGCCGGCAAGAACCAGCCCTTCACCGAGTGGGCGCCAGCGGTGGAATACCACGCCCGCAATCAAATCATCGGCGAGTATTTTGGCGACGTTTCGGACGCCGCTTTGGGCCTCAAGAAGGCCCAGTCCCGTTTCCTCGGACGGGCCGCGCGCCTGGCGCTCAAGGCCAGCCAGAGCGCCCTCCACCAGGCTCAGGCTGACCCGGGCGACTTCGCCGTGGTGGTCGGCAGCGGCACCGGTGACGTGAAGGCCCACATCGAAATCGAGCGGCAGCTGCAGAAGACCAAGGACTGCAAGAAGATCCGTCCCACGGTCATCCCGAGGATCATGTCGTCCACCGTCTCGGCCAACTTGGTCAACGTGCTGAAGTGCCGGGGACCGAGCCTGTCGGCCACCGCCGCCTGTGCCGGCGGCGCATACAATGTCCTGCTCGCGGCGATGTTGATCGAACAGGGACACGTCGATGGCGCCATCGCTGGCGGCGTCGAAGGGACGGACATTCACTTCCACGCCGGCTTCGATGCCATGCGAGCCTATAACGGCGTCGACAACGACCAGCCGAGCCGCGCCTCACGCCCCTATGCAGCGGACCGAGAGGGGTTCATCTTCGGTGAAGGCGCGGGCATCACCGTGCTCGAGACCCGCAAGTCGGCAGAGGCGCGGGGCGCCAAGATCCTCGGCGCCATCGTCGGCTACGGGCTGTCGTCCGACGGCCAGGGCGACATGGTCGTCCCGGAGCCAGATGGGGCCTACCGAGCGCTGACCAAAGCCATCGCCCACGCCGAGCTGTCTGCCGACGAGATCGACTACGTCAACACCCACGGCACGTCGACACCGCGGGGGGATCTAATGGAGGTACGGGCCCTCCGCCGCTGCTTCGGCGACCGGGTGGTGCGCTACTCATCGACCAAGGGATACACGGGCCACACGGTCTCGGCCGCCGGTGCGATCGAGGCCATCTTCACCATGGCGATGGTGCGGGACGGCTGGGTCGCGCCGTCGGTCAATGCCGAGCCCCTCGATCCAGAGCTGCTGGACTACCCGCCGGTGCTCGCGCCGCTGGACTGCACGCTGCGTCACGCCATCTCGAACTCTTTCGGCTTCGGCGGCACCAATGTTGCGCTGGTGTTGAGCGCCGAGCCGCGAGCGCTTTGATCGCTCAGCGAGCAGGCTCGGCCGGTGGCGTGCTGGCGCGGAGACGGATCACCGTGATCTCCGGCCAGGTGCCGATACGCACCGGTGGTCCAGTCGTTCCCAGGCCCGGACTGACATAGAGCTGGCTGTCTCCTCGGCGGTAGCTGCCGGCACAATAGGACTGCCAGAGGCGCGCGTAATTGAACCGACGGGCCAACCACGGCACCGCGAGCTGCCCCCAATGAGTGTGGCCGCACAGGACGAGCGCAGCGCCCCGCTCGGCAAGCTCGACAAACGACTGGGGATCGTGAGCCAGCACGAGCAAAGGCTGGTCGAGATCCCGACCGCAGAGCGCCGCCTCGATGTCGGTACGGCGAGTGTAGCGATCGTCTATTCCGGCGAGGCAGCAACGGTCACCATCCCGCTCGAGCGTGACGTGCTCGTTGCGAAGGAGCCGGATGCCGCTGTCCTGCACCAAGGTCATCAGAGGCTCCCCGTCACCGTAGTAGTCATGATTGCCCATCACGGCGAACACGCCGTCGCAGGCCTGCAGCTCGCCCAAGGCAGCGGCAATCGCTTGGTGAAAGCGGGTGCCGCTAGACCCATAGTCGCCGGTGAGCGCCACAGCATCCACCTGCAGCTCGTTGACCTGTCTCACCCAGCGTTGCGCCCAGGCCGGTGGGCACAGTGAGCCCACGTGCAAGTCCGACAGCTGAGCGATACGATAGCCATCGAAAGCAGCACCCAATCCGGCCACCGGAACCTCGACGGTCACCACCCGCACTCGCCTCCGCCGCACGCAGACCCCCCAGATGGCGAGCGCCAGACCCGCCAAGTAGCAACCGCTGTACAGCGCCTCGGCAGTTGGCCAGCTCAGCAGCTGCCCGAGAGTGGGCCGCCACGCGAGGGCGTAGCCCAGCGCCGCCAGCACGGCGAGGGGCAGGGCCAGCAAAGTGGCCGTCCAGTGAACGAAGTACAGTTCTTCGACCAGCAGGCGGCGCGCGGCGCTGATCGGCCGATCCCGAAGGGCCAGCTGTAGCCGCCAGTGGAAGGGCAGTGCGAGCAGCAGCGCACAAGCCACCAGCGCCGCCGCCGGCAAGGACACGCCCAGCATCGCCGACCCGCGGCGAAAGACGAGCGCCAGCGGCAGGTGGGCAGCCACGGTGACCGCATAGAGCAGGATGAGGATGTTGCGCATCAGCGACGGTGGCCAAGGCACCGTACAACACGATCGTCATCGTCTCACCTCCCCTTGGCTTCACAGGACCTGACGCCTGTCGCGATCGGCAGCCGCTCCCAGCTCGTCGATTGTCGCTGAACCGTCCTGCCAGACCGAGCGTTTCGCGTTAAGCTGGCCCGGCGATGCAGCCCGACGATCTCCAGAAGCTGTCGCGTGGTGAGCTCATCGAGCTCGCCACGTCTCGCGGGGTCCGCTCGGCGGACGCCCTCACCCGCGCTGAGTTGATCGATGAGATCACCAAACGCGCAGTAAGCGACGACCAGCCCTCTGGGGGGATGCTGGGTTTCCTCAGCGTTGCCGGCGAGCTGGTCGCCGGCATGGTCGATCGCAAGCTGCACATGCCCGAAGCCGCAAAGCTGATACGAGAAATGGCCAAGCCCCGCCGGAGATCCCAACCCCCACCGCCCCTCCCAACGGTCACCCTCGCCGAGATTTACGCGGCCCAAGGCTACCTCGAAAAGGCCCTGACCGTGTTGGACGAGGTGCTCGCCGCTGAGCCGGAGCACAGCGACGCCCGTAGCTTGCGCGAACGGCTCGCCGAAGAACTGGCCGCCGCAGAGGCCGCCGAGGCCATGAGCACCGAAGGAGCCGTCCCCGCCACCACCACGGACGCTCCCAGCGACTCTGGTTCGGAGACTGATGGGCGCACCGAAGCGGGGGCCATCACCGCCGAAGCCGACGGGCAGCGTGACGCTGCGCTGACCGCGGACCAGGACATCGAAGCCGACGCTCAAGTCACCCAAGCAGACTCGGCGGTGGAGGGCACCGACGAGACTTCAGCCGATGCCTCCCGCAACCCCTTCCCTGCACGCTACGACGTGGACGAGATCGTCGCCCTGGCGACCGATCCACGCACCGTCTACGTCTACTGGGAGCTTCGGCCGGTGCGCTTCGCTCAAGCCCACCACGTCGATCCCAAGGGGCAGCTGGTATTGCGCGCCTTGACGGTGGTGAGCGGTGCGTTGGATATCGCCACTGACAGCCGTGACATTCCAGTCGATCAGCTGGTCGGCGACCGGTTCATTCGCGGGTTGCGGCCTGGCGCCGAGCTACGCTTGTGTTTGGGATGGAACGGCCCCGGAGGATTCGTGCCCCTGGCCGTCGCCGAGGCACTTCAGATGCCTCGTGACCATGAGGCGCCCTCCCGTGCGGTCACGGCAGACGGACACGACGGCCTGACCGCCAGACGGACACCTGACGAGCCGGCCGCCGGCCAGCGGGCCGCTGACCCGCGAGGCGGGACCGCCTCCGCGACTGCGAGCAGTCGATTGCGCAGCTACCAGGCCCAGCTGGCGCGCCAGCCGAGCTCGGGCGCTACCGGCAGCTCCCCAAGCCTAGCGGCATTGGACCCAGGCGCCGCGCCGGTGGTGGTGCACTTCGCAAAGACTCGCGCGAGTGCTAGCCACGGACCGCTAGGTGGCGCCAGCGACCTGATGAGCACTGAGGGACGTTCCGCAGCGCTCAACAATGTCCTTGGCGGCGCCAGTGACCTCTACGGCGGGGCCAGCGATCTCTTCGGCGGCGCCCGCGACTTGTTGAAAAACTCGTAGTCGCTCTCTCCGGCCCGCGCAGCGCGGCCCGAGAACCCTTTGACGGCGTCAGCAGCTCAACAATTGACGCCCGCCACTCCCTCTGGCTGGCTGGCCAGCGATGCCGCGCGTTGCAGAAGGGCTTTCGCGATTTTTCGGCCGGGTCGAGATCCTGGCGCGGGGCGCCAATGAGGAACGGCGAGCCGCCGAGCGTGCCCTCGCCCGAGGCCACGTCCTGGAGGCCCGTGCCGCGGCCCGGGCGCTACTCGCGCGGGTGCCCGGATCGCCTGTCGGCCTCGCGCTCTGGGCCGACGCTGCCGAGGCCTGTGGGCTACATGACGAGGTAGTCGAAGCGCTCTCCCAGCTGGTCGAGCAGCTGCCTTGGCGACAGGAGGTATGGCTCCGACTCGGGCAGGCCGCTTTGCGCAGCGGCTCAGCTCGCGCACGCATGGCACTGGAGCGCGCCGCTGCGGGCACCGACGACCCCAGCGTGGCACGCCAGGCCCTGCTCTTATTGGCCGACCAGGACATCGCCGCTGATGACACCGCACGAGCCGCCCGGTGGCTCGATCGAGTGCCCTACCATCCAAGCCAGACCGATCCCGAGCTGGCGCTGAGGCGAGCCGAGTGCTTCTGGGCCGAAGGGAAGGGCACCGAAGCGCGCAGCTGGGCCGAGCGGACCGAACCGCTCATAGAGGGCGGACGTATCCGCCTGCTCCGCGCCCGTCTGGCGCACCGCTGGCCCGCTCAATCTCAAGGGGCCGACGCCATCTCCTTGGCCCTGGGCGCCGTCCTGCTCGAGACGCCAGGAGCGGAAGAGCTGCTCGCGCAGCTCGTAGCCGAATGCCGGGACGCCGCGCTAGTCGACCGAGTACGGCGCGTGATGGCCGAGCTGCAGCGAGTCGCCGAGCCACAGTGGCAGGCAGCCTTTGCACTGGCCGAAGGGCGTCGAGACGACGCTCGAGCCGCCCTGCTCGAGGGGGCTAGCCAGGGCGATGCGGCGGCGGCCAGGAGCCTGCTCACCCTCGCTCGGCAGTGGCGCGACTTGGATGCCTTGCGGCAGCTCACCGACCTGAACGTCACAGACCTGCCGCCAGGCCTGAGGCTGCTGCTCGACGCGACCGAGCTGCATAACGAAGGGGATAGCGCCGGCGCCATGGCGACGCTGGAGGAAGCCTGCCAAGGGGAAGCTAAAGACTGGGCGCGCCAACTACTCAGCGAGCTGGTGGCAGCCTGGATCCCCGACAGCGACGCCGAACCGGCAGCCTGGGGCGAGGTGCTCGGCGAGCTACGCAACGCCGCCACGGCGCTAGACCGGCTGGAGCTCATCGGTCCGATTGAAGCTCTGGCTGTTGAGCGCCAACGGCCGCTGTTCGTCGCTGTGCTGGGAGAATTCAATGCCGGGAAGAGCACCCTCCTCAACGCGCTACTCGGTACCGATGTGGCACCGACCGGTATCCGCCCCACCACCGCCAGCTTGCACTGGGTGGCCTGGGCACCTGACCCATTTGCGCGAGTGGTGGTGCGAGGTGGCAGCGACCGCGTGGTGCCCCACGATGAGCTGAAGCGAACCCTGCAGCAGCTCTACGACGCTGGCAGCCACGTCGAACGAGTATTCATCTACGCTCCCATCGAGCGGCTCAAGCGCATCGAGTTGCTGGACACTCCTGGCTTCAATGCGCCCAACGTGAGTCATGCCGAGGAAGCACGGCGCGGCATCGAGGAGGCCCATGTGGCGCTGTGGCTCCTTGATGCCACCGCTCCGCTCAAGAACACCGAACGACAGGTGATCGAGCAGGTGGCGCAAGCGGGCGTCCCAATTCAGGTATTGGTCAACAAGCGGGATCGGGTGGCTGACGACCAGCTGGACGGGGTAATGAACTATGTCAGAGACGCTCTGGAAATAGCCGGAATTACTTCACTAAGACCACCACTGGCGCTTTCGGCGCAGCTCGCGCTCAAGGGCAAGCTCGGCGACGATGACGCGATGGCGCGGTCAGGCTGGACCGCCCTGGAAGAGCTGCTCGCCGAACATATCGTCAACCGCTGCGATGGCCTGCGGGAACGGGCCCTTCGCCGCAAGAGCGCACGGCTGGCGGCGCAGCTCATCGACGCGGCCAGCGAAAGGACACAAGCTGCAGCCACGCGCCACGCGGCGGCTCAACAGCGCCGCGAGCTGCTCGCCGGACTGGCCGCCCAGCTGCACAGCCAGCGGCCCACGCTCGCCGAGACCATCAGCGACGATCTCGAAGAGGCCTTGGTTGAGCTGCGCGACGACGCCCGTCCTGTGGCCCAGCTCACCGCTGAACAACGTCAAGACCCAGCGGTTCGCAGCTACCTCACCGACCGAACGGTGGACCGCCTGGCACCGGCCATCTGCCTGGCCATCGACCGACTAGCTCGCCGCGCCCACGGCGAGACGCCCGCCCTGGCTGAGCTACCCCAGCTCATCGGTGACCCGGTCCGTGCTTCCGTTGGCGGCGCGGCAGCGGCCCACGGTTCGGGCACCTACCTGCATGGCGAAGCTCTGACCGCAACCGTGGAGGCAGCCATCAGCGCCGCCACCCACGCCATCACCAAGGCCGCCGAGACGCGCACGAGCGGGGAGCTGGACCAGTCCCTGGAGCTCAGGTTGACGTCCCTGGCCGACGCCTTAGGTCGATGCCGAAGCTGACCGCGAGCCTGAGCAGCTCAATCATCCAAGTGGCTGCCCCGGTCCGTCGGTGGGACTGAGCTCGGCGGTGGCCCAGAGGGCGGTGGCCCAGAGGGCGGAGCCGGAGAAGAGGGCGGTGGCGGAGAAGAGCTCGATGAGCTGGCCCGCGGCGTCATGTCACGAAAGGCGCTCTCCATCCCCTCGGCGAGCTGCGTCGGAATATCGTTGGCCAGCTTGGCAAACAATCCTCGCACCTCACCCATCAGCGCCGCGGCAGTCGGTTCAGGTGCCGCGCCTCCAGGGTCGCGCAATAGCTCGTCGACCAGCGCCTCGAGCGTCTTGCCCCTTGCGTTGGCGACCTGCCGGAGGCGATCGATGGCCGCTTGCTCGCTGGCGCTCAGTGCCGGTGGCGCAGACCGGGCGGTCGGCGGCACAGAATCACGGCCCGGTACTCCTCCGTCCGGCGCATCAATCTCTGAACCGTCCGGCCGCTTCGGCCGCCGCCGCCCCCGTTCGGCCAGAGCCTTGGCGTGCTGCCCCAGCCGAGCCACCAGCAGCGTCAGCTCCGCGATCCAGCGGGCGCTCATGCCGCGCGGGCCGTTGTCAGCGTAGAAGGCCACCGACAGGTTGTCGGTCATCGGGACCGGTGCCAAGAAAGCGTAGCGCGGCAACGGCCGCCCTAGCGACCGATAGAAATCGTGATCCGCCTGGCTGCCGGTCACGGGCCCAACGAAATACCCTTCATATTCCAGCGCGGCCCCGAAGGTGCAGCTCTTGTCGGGAACCGGAAACTGTTCCCTCGGCACCGGGTTGCCTCCAGACACTGCGCCAACCCGCACCGTGCGTCCGTTAGACACGAGAAAACAGGAGAAGCTCACCAGACACTCGGCGAAATCGAGGGCCAGCACCGTCGCCGCCGCGAGCGTGGGCGCGTGCTGGATGCCCGCCACAACGTGCCCTATGGCGGCGGCCTTACGCCGCCTGGCCAAGCGGCGCTCGAGCTCTCGGGCGCGCTCTGGGCAGGGCGGTCCGTAAACCTGGGCGCGGGCCAAATCGATATAATGGGCAGGGACCACGAGTTGCTTGACCCCGAGCCCAGCAAACCGCAGCTCGTCCACCCAACGGTCTGACAGTGGCTGTTCCACCAGGGCGACGAGCTTGCCGTCGGCGATCCTCACCGGACACATGGCGAGTGCCTCGCTGAGGCTTCGGGGCACCCGCTTGGCGGCGTCAGGATCGGCACCCGTGGCATCCGCTGGTCGACCGGCCGGCAACTCGTAGTAGGACTCGAGGCTGCTCAGCAGTGCGTCCTCGTCGATGAGATCGAGCTCCAGCAAGGCCGAGTCCAGCGTCCCCCCATGCACCGCCTGGTGGGATCGCGCCCACTCGAGCGCTGCAGCATCGAGCTCGCCACGAACAGTCAGCTCATCAACCAGTTGGGCCATGACGAGAGGGACGCCGCGCCAGCTTCGGTCGCGCCCACCCCCCCGTACTATCGCTACCCAAGCTGACGGCGCAAGGACCATTTGCCGTCGCGATTGGGTGGGCACTGCAACTCAGCTGCTCACCAACCCCCCTGTGCCGCTCATCCATGGGGCATGAACCACCTCGCCAGAACGTTTGGGCACCGCACAACAGAGTGCCTGAGCGCCGTGTAAGCTGGACTTTTTTGTCAGACTGGTGGAAGAACCAGCGTCGATGACGAGTCCCACGTCTGTCCAACCTGTGTCTATCGCCCGGCGGGTGGCCATTCTGGGCAATGTCAGCGTGGGCAAGAGCAGCGTCTTCGACCGCCTCTGTCCCCAAGGTGGACATGAGACGGGCATCCTGGGTAGCACGCGGTCGGTCATTCGTGGCGTGCTGGCCACAGGCCCAGGGGCCGCACCGCGGCCTTTCAGGGAAAAGTGCGCTGGCTGCGGCCCCCGTGGCTCACCCTTCGGGCGCAGTGCGGCCTGTCCCTGTACTGACGCAGCAACAGACCGATATCCATGCCCTGCCTTGACCAACGGAACAGTCTGGTCGTTGCTCAGCCGGAAACAGTCTCCCCCAACAGAGACGAAGACCGAGTCCACGCACACCAGTCCAGCTTCGGACGCCCCTGCGGTCACCCATCTGTATGACGCGCCTGGTTCGGCCAATCTGGCCGCGGGCAGCGAAGATGAGATGGTGGCCCGCGACCTAATCCTCTCCGGGCAGATTCACGCCGTCCTGCTAGTCGCTGATGCCAAGAACCTGAGACGCTCGCTCGCCTTTGCGCTGCAGGTTGCCGAGTTCGACCTGCCCATGGTGTTCGATCTCAACATGCTCGACGAGGCAGAGACCATGGGCCTCGAGATCGACGACCACGAGCTGGCCCACCAACTCGCTGTGCCTATTGGACGGACGGTGGCCGTCGAGAACCGTGGGCTCCGACAGCTCTCCGAGCTGCTGCTCGACGCCCAGGTCCCCAAGCGGCGAGTGAGCTTTCCGGCCCCCGTCGAGACGGGTTTGAGTCGCATCGAGTCCATCGTGGCCAACCCCTTGGTCGCGCCGCGTGGTCTGGCCCTACTGTTGCTGGCAGGAGATCAACATGCCGCCGACTGGGTAGCCAAGCACCTAGGGAGCGCCGCGCGAAAACGGGTCTTAACCGAGGTCGAGACGGTCCAAGGCTCCTTCACGACCGCGCTGGACGTGCTGATCTCTGACGCCTTCCACAGCGAGGCGGAGCGCATCACCGATCGGGTGACGCGCCGAGGCCCACCAAGCCCCGATCTGTTGGTCTATTTTGGCACGCTGGCCCAGCGCCC
>JAUVCD010000932.1 GCA_030590865.1 Myxococcales bacterium
GCGCGAACTTACTTCTCGAGCTTCTCGTCGCCCTTGCTGCCCATGCAGCCCTTGAGGCCAGCCATGTCCTTTACGCCGACCGCACAAGTCCGCTCCTTGGGCGCCATCTCATCGCACATCTTGTTCCAGAGCTTGCGCTCAGCATCCCCCGACCCCGGGTTGAAGCTAGCGATCTTGTCGACGACGGCGTCACAGGCTGGAGCCTTGGCGGCCGGCTCATCTTTCGCCGCTGCGCTCGCTGCAGGTGTGTCGGCGGCCTTGGCTGATCCCTCCGCGCTGCCTGTGCTGGCCGCCTTGTCATCGCAGGCCGAGGCCATGACCAACAAACCAATGACGAGAATCGATCGTTCTGACTTCATAATTTCCACCCTCGCAGGCGGAAGATCCAGCGTCAACGTTGGCAACGGAGCCACAGGCCTACCCCGCCACCGGGCGGGATCAAGGTGCCAGGTGTTTAGCCTTTAGCCTTTCGACTGACTCCATTTAGGTGCCAGGGGATTGGCCTTCCGGTGCCATTGATCTGGTGCTGGAGGCCAACCCCATGCTGGACCGCGAGCCGGAACACGACGACCTTGCCATGACGTGGAACCGAACGACCCGACCGCTGAGCTAGTCGGTTGCCTCGCTCTCGTCGCCGCCGCCGCCACAGGCACCGCACAGTGCTGCGACGACGGGCCAGCGGCGGACAGGACCGTGGCGAGACAAGGCTCGTCATCGTAGCGAAGGATGGCACGGCCATCGACGGCCGTGCCGGTCACCTGCCCCTCGCCAAACCAGGTACGATTGGTACGTTTCGGACACCAGGCTCCAGAGCGGCACTCGGCGTGCTGCTTGGGTCCGTGCTCGGCTACTCACTCCACACGAAGCCGCGGAGCACCTCGGCGAGCTGCACGTGGACCTGGTTGTCGCAGGAGGAGGAGTACAACTGGGCGATGGTGCCACCGCCGCCCTCGCTCGCTTCGGCGACCAACCAGCAAGTGGCCGGGGCTCCCGCCCTGTACAAGTAGTCTTCGATGGCCTGCTTGACGTTCTCGTCGGCGGTGGCTGGGTCGGCGACGGCCTCGTTGTCGACGAGCTGCCCGGCGATCGCGGCGCCCAGCTCGTCGATGGCCACGCGAATGCAGGCGCTCAGATCGTAGCCCACCGCCAGCATGTCATGGGTGCTCTGCGCCTCTTCCATGGCCGCGTCGTAGCTCTCGTAGCAGACTGGGAACGTCGCGCGCCCATCAGGGAGCTCGGTCGGCTCTTCTTCGAAAGCGACGTAGGCGTCGATCACCGCAGCATAGCCGCTGCAGCGCTCAGCCGGCTCTCGATGCGAGCCAGCAGCCTGTCGACACGAGCGCCAAGACCATCCGGGCCTCCCCCGCCCTTCCCTACCGCCTATCCGCTATCCCATCGAATCGCCTATCCTCTCAAGCTGGAGCGGTAGCCCATGATTCGAAGGACCCTCATCATTCTCATCGCCACTTGCGCGCTCGCCTGTAGCGACTCTGATACCGAGGCGCTTACGACCACGTCAGGCGACGGCGGAGGGGGCGGTGAAGGCGCCCTGGGGCACCCCTGCCCGACGTCACAAGTTCTCGTCGACGGAGACTGCGTGACCCCAGGGGTGGGCGCCGATGGGTGTGCCGATGGATTCGTGCATGACGGTGAGGGCAGCTGTGAACCCATTTTCCCTGCCGGTCCCTGCGGCGATGGCGAAGTGGCGCTTCCTGGCGACACCAGCTGCCAGCCACTGGCTGACTGTGGTGACGGTGTTTGGGGCAATATTCCCGTCGAAGGGAACACTGAATACGTCGATGCCAGCTACCCTGATCTGGATAGCGACGGCACTGAAGCCAAGCCCTGGCGGACCATTTCAGAGGCCGTCAATGACGCTGAGTCCGGTGCGATTGTTGCGGTGGCCGCAGGCCAATACGTCGAATATGTCGAGCTAGCGAAATCGGTGCGCATCTGGGGGCGTTGCCCTTCCATGGTCGAGCTCGACGGTGGCCCCGAATCCTACACCGTGGCGGTGGTCGACGCCGACGTGGAGATCCACCAGATCGCCGTCACCGCGCAGGCGATAGGCATTATTGCAGCTGCTGGTACGCTCCTCCTCGACCGCCTATGGATTCACGACACCGGTCACATTGGAGTCGCGCTGCAGGACTCCAACGGACCCATCGATGTGATCATGACCAACTCGCTGATCGAGCGAGCCACCCAGGCGGGTCTCCTGCAGCGAGGCGGCACGGCGACCCTCGATCGCGTCGTCGTGCGAGACACCGAGACTGACGACGACCTATTGAACGGCCGGGGCATCGAAATTCAACGCAGCCTCGGCAGTATGGAGCCGTCTTTCCTCGACATTCAGCGTTCGCTCATCGAGCGCAACTACGATGTCAGCGTCATGGTGTTCGGTTCGATGGCGGCAATCGACGCTACCGTCGTGCGCGAAACCTACCCCAGTCCCGTTGGTGATCATTCGGGTCGCGCAATCACGGTCCAGCCCGATCCGATGCCTGGTGACGAGGTGGGCGAGGCGCGCGCCACCTTGACGCTGACTCGTTCACTGCTCGCCGATAGCACTGAGGTGGCGTTGTACATCAGCGGCTCGGACGCGCTGATCGAAGACGTCGTCATCCGTGACGTCATGCCGCAGCAGGGCACCAACCGCGGTAGGGGAGCCCAAGTCACGCCCAACGTCCAACTGGAAGAGCCGTTCATGTCCCAGGTGACCTTCCGCCGCACCACCGTGCTGAGAACTCAAGAGGTCGGCATGTCCATTTACGAGGGCGGGACCGATTTTGAGCTGGTCCAGATCCGCGAGGTGGTTGCTCGAACGTCGGATGGCATGTTCGGTGATGGCCTAATCTTCGGCTCTACCACCCCGTCGGCTCCTTCGCGC
>JAUVCD010000270.1 GCA_030590865.1 Myxococcales bacterium
GGCTGCCAGGAGGGCGGCGGCCAGCACCGACAACACCAGGCTGTGGGCGCTAAAACCCCAGCGCCGAGCGGCCGCCAAGGCTGGTCTGACCCAGGCTGCACCGGATTGGCGACTGTCCTCCGCCAGCTCCGCTGCCGCCGAATCGTCCACGGTTGTCGGGACCTCGGCGTTGTCGCAGGTGATGGCCACTACCGACGTGGTACCGAGCCACAGGGAAACCAGGCAAGAAACCAGCTGGCGACTATGACCATCGCCACTGTTTGTCCCAGGAGCGATGTGGATTACATTT
Organism: Myxococcales bacterium; assembly: GCA_030590865.1. Taxonomy (GTDB): domain Bacteria; phylum Myxococcota_A; class Polyangia; order Polyangiales; family Polyangiaceae; genus JAPYTK01. Next base: position 290 of record JAUVCD010000270.1, read on the forward strand.
CTTCTGGTCGAGGCGCGGCATGTGACCCAGGGCGACCCCAAAGAAGGCGACTTGATTGATGGTCGCTATCGACTCGACTCCGAGATTGGACGGGGTGGGCACGGTCTCGTCTTTCGCGCTTATGACACTGAGGCCGGCATGCCGGTGGCGCTGAAGATCCTCAACCAGAGTGTCACCGACGATCCAGCCTATACGGTCCGGCTGTGGCGGGAGGCCCAGTCGCTGGCTGCTCTGTGGGGCACGAGTGTCGTCCAGGTGTATGGCTTCGGCACTGACGAGACCAATGGTTTCGTCTACATGGTGATGGAGCTGCTGGAGGGCGAAACCCTGTCGGATGTGCTCTTCGAGATCGAGACCTTTGGGGATCGGATGAATGCCTTTCGGGTGCTCGAGGCACTCGATCCGGTGGCCCGGGCGCTGCACACGGCCCACTCGAAGGGCATCATCCATCGGGACGTGAAGCCGCCGAACATCATCTTGCTCTACCCAGAGGTGGGTGGCGGTACGCGGTTGATGGACTTCGGGCTGGCGAAAATCCACGGTTCCATGCAGTTGACCCAGGCCGGCATGGTGGCCGGCTCGCCGAGCTACATCTCGCCAGAGGTGTGGCGTGCCAAACCTTTCGATCACCGGATCGACGTCTATTCTTTCGCCGCCGTGGTCTACCGAGCGCTTGCCGGCAAGCCCCCATTCTCCGGCGACTCGATGGTCGACATTCTGATGGCCGCCACCATGGGGGAGCGGCCCAAGTTGGCGTCCCTCCGGCCCGAGCTCCCACCAGAAGTCGACCAGTGGCTGGCCCGTGCTCTCGCGATCGAGGCCGAGGACCGATACCCCTATGTCAGCTCGATGTGGAACGACTTCATCGGCTTGGTGATGAGGGGCACCGGGCCGAGCGCCGAGCGAGCGAAGGCCACCTTTTCGCTCCCCGTCTGAGCGGCAGTCTGAGTGGCAGTCTGAGTGGCGTGGCCGGCCCTCTCGAGGGTGGCTACTGGGCCCGCTCTACTGGGCCCGCTTGAGCAACACCAACAGGGCGGGTAGCACGAGCAGGGCGGCCAGCATGCAGGCGCAGACACCGAGGGTCATCATCAGCCCGACCGACTTCATGCCCCCATAATCGGCGAGCATCAGGGCCGCAAAACCCGTGGCGGTGGTCAAGGAGGCCATCAACACGGCCGCCCCTGTGCCTCGCAGCATCTCGTCGAGGTTGGCCACGCCCCCGTTTTGGTCGGCGCTCTGCCGCCACCGATGGGTCATGTGGGCCCCGGCATCGATGCCGATCCCCAAGATCAGCGCCGGAACCACGACGTTGGCGACGTTGAAGTCTAGGTGCAACACGCCCATCAGGCCGATCAGCCAACCGAAACACACTACGACCGGCAGCATGGCCAGCAGGGCGTCGCTGAGCCGTCGAAAGCCGACCAGCAAGATCACCAAGACGAAGCCTGCCGACAGGGCTGCCGCTCGGGTGAACCCTTCACGAATCATTCGCTGATGGTGGTGAATGTTGACCGCCATTCCTGCGATCTCAGGCTCGACAGACTCGACCTCTGCGCTGAATTGGCGAGCGGTCTCCGTGTCCCAGATGTCGCCGGCTGGGTTCGCGTAAACGGCCAGTGCTTTGCCATCTTTGGACACGAAGCGCGCTTCGAACACGCTGGGCAGGTCGCTGGGGAGGTAGTGTCCCCGGTCGGCGACCGCCTTGGCGGTGGTCCAAGCACGCTGCAACACGTCGGCGATCCGTCGCTCCAGACTGGTCAGCGCCGGCGAATCGTCGGGCAGCTTGGCCGCCCGCTGTGCCAACGCAGCCACCGCCTTCTTGGCCTCATCGAGCGCAGCAGTCTTGCGCCCCGCCTGCCGTAGCGTGAAGCCGACCTCGTCGAGCACGTCGGCCAAGTCCTGCACCTTGGACACCAGCTCAGTCTGCGGGCGCTTGCGTTGCCGCAGCTTGTCGAAGTCGGGCTCCCGCTGCAGCCCAGCGAAGCCGGCGCGCAGCTTGGTGAGCCCTTGCTCGGTGAGCTCGGGCAGCGCGTCGGTGGCCGTCTGCACGGCACCCACCGTGGGCAAAGCCCGCAGCTTGTCGGCCAGCTGGCGCGCCTCTTTGACGCTGTCGGCGCCAGCGCCGGCTTGGATGGGGCTCAAGCTCTTGTCGCTCTGGATGTGCTTCAGGCCCAAAGCGCTCTCGGTTTCCTCGGGCAGAAAGTCGAAGTAGCGCATGTTGAAGCCGATGCGATCGAAGGTGGTCGCGCCCAATGCGATCAGCACCACCGCCCCGACGGGCAGCGCAATGCGGCCACTGCGTACCAGGGCTGGCAGGTGGCTGATGCCTGGGAGCTCGGGCGATTTCAGCGGCTTGCCTCGGCCTGCCAGGAAGATCAACGCTGGTAGCACCAGGAAGGTCACCGCCAGCATCAGCACCAGGCCGATCGCCGTGATGTAGCCGAGCTCGCTGTAGGCGGTGAATTCGGTCGTGGTGGTCATCAAGAAGGCCATCACGGTGGTGGCCGCGCCCATCAACATGCCTGGCCCCGCCTTGGCCAGAGCGCCACGGATGGCCGCGGTCGGCTCGGCTCCATTGCGGACTAGCTCGCCGTAGCGGCTCAGCACGTAGACGCCGAAGTCGATGCCCAGGGCGAGCAGCACCGAAACGAAGGTCGAGGTGACCAAGTTCAGCCCGCCAAAGAGGCCCCGGGCCACCGCCAAAGTGAGCACCATGCCGGTGGCCAAGGGCAACAAGGTGAGCACCGTGTATCGGAACGACCGAAACGCCAGCATCAGGAGCAAGAGAATGCCGACCGTCGTGGCGCCTGAGCTCTGCCACAACCCGCGCTTCACGATGGTGAGCTCGTCGGCCACCAGTGCCGGCAGACCTGTGAGATTGGCTGTGACCCCGCTGGTGTCGATCTGGTCACGAATGGCGCGGATCTTGTCGACCATCGGCTTGACTTGGTAGCCCTCTGCTCCCGGCAGCTCGGGAAAGAAGGCGACCAGGTGGGTGTCGCCATCGGCCGAGACCACGTAGCCCAGCTTGTCGACGCTCACGCCCTTGGGGGAGTTGGTCTCGTTCCCGAAAGGCGGCAGCTCGGTGCGGGTCTTCTCGTCCTCGAGCAGAGCGGTCAGCGCCTGCAGCACTTTGCCCAAGTCGCGCAAACCCTGGTCGGCGGTCTCCTCGTCCGGTGCTTCCTCCTCCCCGTCCTCCAGGCCGGCACTGATCTGTTCTTCCAGCAACCCGATCCAGGCGGGCAGGCCACCCTCGATGAGGTCGGCCGGCTCACTCTCGACGCGGTCGCGCAGCTCTTTGAGGCCTTCGGGTTTGATCAGCAGCAGCAGCTCGGCGACTTGCTCCAGCTGAATCCGGCCGAGCACCCGTCCCTTCAGCTCGGGCTCTTGCTCGCACCGCTCAGTCAGCTGGTCAACGACGTTGCGGCGGGCTTGCTCGTCGCCGCCGCTGACGACCATCACCAGCGAGTCAGGGTGGCCAAACCGTTCGAAGAAGCTGAGCAATCGAGCCTGAAACGGGTGGTCCGCCGAGACCAGCTTGTACCGCGAGGTGCTCACCGGAATGCTCCAGGCGATGAGCCCACACACCACCAACAAGAGGGAGGCGACGACGACCACAAGTCGCGGTCGTGCCAACGTCACCCCACCCATCTGATCCAGCCAACCGGCTTTGTTCTTCGCCGACGAGCGGGGAGCCTTCTCGGGCATGGGCGCACGCTAGCATTGCATCCTACCGGTGGGCGAGTCCGACAACCTTCCAGCCACCGCTTGGTGGCCTATTCGAGTCGTTCCGGTCGTCGTTACCAGGGGTTAGGCTATTTACCTGTCGGGCAGCCGAGCTCGGTGCGGTCCACGGCGTCCACCAGGCGCGCGAGTGCTCGTCGGCTGTCTGGCCTGAGCTCGTCCTTCTCGGCGAGGCTAGCGCAGAGCAGCTCGTATGCCGGCTCAGGATCGCCGAGGCTCACGTAGGCTTCCGCCAGTCGCAGGCGGTTTTCCGGGTTGTCCGGGTACTCCTCGAGAAGCTCCTCGAGCAGCTCGAGGCCGTCTTCCGAGTCACCGTGTTGGACCAGCGAGGCTGGGGCCAGCACGTAGAGGGTGCCGAGCAGGCGGCGGGCCGCTCCGTCTCGATAGGCGGGATCGAGTGCGTTGCTGCGGCGAGCCCATTTTTCTGTCTCGGCGACCAGGCCGACTGCGGTCAGGATCTTCACTTGGGCGAGTCGGCCTGCCAGAACGGCCCGCGCGTAGGCGTAGGCGGCGTTCTTCTGAGGCCACTGGCGCACTGCATCGTAGGCCGCTTCGCGATCTTGTTCCCGGTCACGCCGCTCGTCGATCAGCTTTTCAACGCCGTCGGCGAGCGCCGGCGCGTCATGGGTCGCCGCGGCGGCGCGCAGCTCGGGGCGCAACGCGATGACCCCAAAACACCCGCTAGCGCTGGTCGCAACGGCGACGGCAAAAATCACCAACAGCACCAACCGGAAGAGGTCCGAGTGGTGGGCTACTTGTCGTAGGCTGTGATTACTGCGCTGTAGGTGGATTGGTCCGCAGGCTTGAGTGCCTGGATGCCCACCTTGTCGCAGTAGCTCTTTCCCGGGCCCGTACATAGCGATCCAAGCGCGGCCTTGAACTTCGCACGCTCAGGTGCAGATGAGCCAGAAAAGGCCACTACTGCGATGGGTGGGAGCTTGGCTGACTTCCACACGGACCGGATTCCGGCCGTGCCTGAAATGTGGGGGAGCTCGGCCAGCTGGGCGTCGTCGATCAGCGCACAGACGGCGTCGCCGCGGATGACCTTCTTGATCGTCTGCACCGGTCGGCGAGTCTTCATCAGATCGAAGTCGGCGAGGGTGAAGCTGCCGCCAGCAACCACCTTTTCGATGAAGCGCTTGTCTCCAGCGTGGTTGCTGGCAACCTTCCGTCCCTTACAGCCGGACAGATCGGCGGCTGTCTTGCTGATCAAGTGATACTGCCGGCCGCCAGCCCGCGCGACCTCCGCCGTGCCCACTACCTCGAGGCCGTGCTTGGTGCGCATGGCCAAGAAGGGCCCCAGCGACAAGATGCCGAATTCAGGTTTCTTTTCCTCGATGTACCGCTGCGCTCGGGGTCGTCGGGTGACGTATTTGCCCTCCGCCGCCGACCACTGATTCGCCTTGGCCATCATGGCCACGAGCTTGTCGATATAGGGTTGGGCGGTCGCCGCGCTGCCGATGGCGTTCTCCCTGAATACGAGGATCCGATAGGTTCGGCTGGCATCGGAGTGGCTGCTCAACGCTAAGCCTGCGAAAACAGTCAGAAATCCAAAAAGAAGTGGGAACAGGCGAGTGTGCAAGAAAATACCTCCGGGCCCATTAGACGCGACTGGCGCGCTAGTGATGCAAGGGCAATTGGATTCAGTCGCTCTAGCACGAGCGGCAGGTCGGTCGCCAAAGGAGCATATGTTTACAAGGGAAACATATGCTCTCCAGATGGCTAGGGGTATGGTGCCTCTTCGTGGCCATGGATGATTTGCTCTCTCGTTCTGCGATCCAGCTCGCCGATTTGATTCGGCGGGGCGAGGTATCTTCCCTGGAGGTCGTGGAGGCCCATATCGCTGCCATCGAGCGGTGCAACCCCAGGATCAATGCCGTGGTGGCCACTCGTTTCGAGGTGGCGCGAGCTGAAGCCCAAGCTGCCGACCAGCAGCTCGGTCGCAGCGCCGAAGGGCTCGGCGTGTTTCACGGAGTGCCCTGCACCATCAAAGAGAGCTTCGCCCTGGAGGGGATGCCCAATACCGCCGGCCTGGTGACTCGGCAGGGGCGGGTGGCCGACGAGGATGCCACTGCGGTCGCGCGCTTGCGTGCTGCCGGGGCCATCCCACTGGGGGTGACCAACGTGTCCGAGCTGTGCATGTGGCTCGAGAGCAGCAACCGCGTCTACGGCCGTACCGCCAATCCATATGATGCCGCTCGTATTCCTGGCGGAAGCTCGGGAGGCGAGGGCGCCATCGTAGGTGCAGGTGCTTCACCCATTGGACTTGGTGCTGACATTGGTGGCTCGATCCGGTTGCCGGCATTTTTCTGTGGGGCCTTCGGGCACAAGCCGACCGGCGGCATGGTGCCCGGCACCGGACAGTTCCCCATCGCTGAAAACGATGCGCTCCGCTACATGACCACCGGTCCCATCGTTCGGCGCGCAGAAGATCTCCATCCCTTCTTGAAGGTGATTGCCGGACCTGACGGTATCGATCCCGAATGTCGTGATTTTGACCTTGGCGATCCGGCGGGCGTGGCCATCGATCACCTGAGCGTGGTGTACGTAGCTGACAACGGCGTTACGCCTGTCAGCGCCGAGTTGCGCGCGGCCCATCGGCGCTGCGCCGACCACTTGGACTGCTGCGGCGCTCGTGTCCGGGAGGCGCAGATCCCCGGCCTGCGCCGGTCCTTCGAGATTTGGGGCGCCATGCTCGGAGCGGCATCGGACACCAAATTCAGCGAGCTTTTGGGCGAAGGGGAGGCCATCGGCGTCGCTCGTGAGCTGGCGCGCTGGGTCTTCGGCCGTTCACCCCACACTCTGGCCGCGCTGGGGTTGGCAGCGGTAGAGAAAATGCCCTTGTTCCATGGGCGTCGGGGCGCTGCCCTGGTGGCCGCCGGTGAGCAGCTGCAGCAAGATCTCGAAGCGGTCATCGGTGCAGCAGGGGTGATGCTCTTCCCGGTCTATCCCGAAGTGGCGCCGCGGCATCACGTGCCGCTACTGAGGCCCCACGCTGCCGCCTATACGGCGATCATCAACGTGATGGAGCTGCCCTCGACTCAAGTGCCTCTCGGCCTGAACGAGAACGGGCTCCCACTCGGCGTTCAGGTGGTGGGGGCCCGGGGCAACGACCATCTGACCATCGCCGTGGCAGCCGAGCTCGAGCATGCTTTTGGCGGCTGGGTCCCGCCACCGTAACGTCCAACGAGTCGAGCCGGGTGCCGCAGCGCACCGGTTCGAGATGGGCTATGTTGCTGCCGGGGTAGTGACCATGAAGGTTGTTCGGCTTGTGGGTGTTGTCGGCCTGGTGGTGTCCAGCGGCTGTGGTGGTGCTGCGCCTCCACCCCAGTCTCCAGACGGAGCCGCAGACGCCGAGGGCCCCTGTCCTGACTGCGACCAACCTGGCTACGGACCGCCAGGCCACGGGATGCAGAAGTCAGCCCCACCGGGCACCGCCCCTGACTCGCCGGTCTACCCGTCGGCACCGCCCCTGTTGCCGGACCGCCAGCTCGATACGCTCGATGACGCGCTGACGTCGCTCGCCGACGATCAGAAGCTGCTCGACCAGGCGCTGCTCGAGCCCATCCCAACGGCTGAGCTCGGCCTGTCGGCCTGTCGGCGGGTGTGCTCGGCCATCGGCTCGATGCGTCGCTCAGCCAACGCCATTTGTGACCTGGCCGGTGACGACGATTCCCGCTGTCGCGACGCCCGGGAGAAGGTCAACGAGAACGATCAGCGCGTCGCCAACGCAGGCTGTAGCTGTTAGTACTCCGGCACAGGGGAATCGACCGGTCGGTCACGCCGCCCGACGATGCGTCCGCTGGGCGTGTGGGGAGCAGCTCTTAGATCGCCGAAGCCACCTAAGTCGAGCCGACACCAAACAGCGCAGCGCCCCCAAGAACCATTAGTGTCTGCGTTCCATCTCCCAGCGGCAGCACGTTCCTTCCCCATAGGCGTTGACGAGCGCCAGGCTCACACCGGTCGTGAGCACGCCTGCCCCGAGGCCCGACGCCACGACACCGAAGGCAACCCGGTCACGCTTGGGATGTGCGATGCGAGGGTCCTCGGTCGCGGCGTGATGCCATGCCATCGCGCCGGTGAAGCTCAGGGCGGCGCCGCCAGCCATGGCCGCGCCGCCAACTCCGCTCCCTCCTTGGTGGCCTCAGGCGAGTGAGCTGCGTTGATGTCTGAGGTGCCCAACCCCGACTCGCTCGCCATAACGTCACCGCGCGGCTGCGCCTCGACCAGGCGAGCCGGAACCAACGTGGCGGTCGCCATCACGACCGACGCAATCCGTGCCGGGTTCCGTGCCTGAGCCAGCAGAGCCACCACATCAATGCTATCAGCAGACCCGTGTCTCACGGCAATCTGGACAGTCCGGGCCGAGCTCTCGTCGCCTCGGAACGAGGACACACCTGAGTCCGAGTGTATTCGGACGTGGCTGGCACCCATCGCCGCGCCAATTCTGACTTCAAGAGGTCCGGCTTGGTGCGGCCGCGGGGACCCGGTCTGTCGTGCCGCCTGAGCGCCGAGCCTGACAACAAGTCGCCCCCGAAAGCCCTAATGGAGCTGACAAGCAGCTCAAACGGCTTGCGGCTGAGCTGCCGGCCGGGCCGGAGCTCACGTCGCACTGACGGTAGCCCGAAGCCATCTGAACTCGTGGCGCGGCCAGTCAGCTCCTGCCGCGGGTTGGTCGGCTCAGTTCGGAACAGCGGGGAGGCCGCCCCTGAGGGATCACCTCGTACCTACGCCGGCACCTCTTCGGTAGGTCCTCGCCGCGCCACGGTGCTGGGAGGTCGCGGCGGAACGAACCCAGGGGGAACGATTCGTTCCACCCCAGTTCGTTCCATCGAGAGTCCTCGCCAGGCGCGGCATGCGGAGCTGGGCGGGACTGCCATGGGCCTCATGAGGTTGGTATTCGGCAACCGCTGTTGGCCTGTGGATTTGTGTACTGCCGCCTGCGGCGCCAGCACACAAGACCACAGGCCCGACGACGACGGCGACGAGTGTTTTTGGATCAAACGCCTGAAGGCGGTCTGTGGGAGGTCGCGGGTCAAACGTCCCCAGACCGCGCATACTGGGCATTTGAGGGTCGACGCAGAGCGCCCGGCGCGCCGGACGGATGGTGCGAACTAGGTGAGCGAATCCGAGTCCGATCGTTCCCCTCGGTTCGTCGCGCAGACCGTGAGGCACGGCGCCACGTCCTTGGCCAACAGGCTACCACGCTGCAACTGGCGCGAGCGGCGACCGGTCAGCTGCAAGCGCCTGTTACACCGCTCCCCCGGTCGATGGCTGACTGCCCACCGTGTGGTTGGTCAAGGCACTTCCGTCGAGTTCGGCGAGCGCTTCCGCGAGAACCTCCTCGTCCGGGGCACCAGATGCAAGGTTCGCCAGCACGAAACGCAGATTGGGGGACGCGCTTTGTCGCCGCGTTCTGCGGAGTCGCTTGATCTCGCCACGGTCGAGTTGCCCGAGTGCGACAGCCGCAGCGGCTCGTTGACTCGAAGGCACTGTCGACGTTTCGACGATCCGCCACAACTCGTCCCGGCGCGTGCAAGCGCTGCGGTAGCCCGCTCGCGCTCCAGCACCAATGGCGCGCAGCTCGTCGAACCACTCTTGCGAAGTCTGCGAACCTCGCGCCACGGGCGCCGTGTCCAGCTCCGCCAGCTCCCCATATCGTGTGAGAGCGCGATCGACGTCGGCAGCGATGCGGCGGAGTTTCCACCCAGGGCCCGCGAGTGTGAACACGGCCTCGTCACCACCACAATTCGCAAGCTGCAACCTGTATTCGAGTCGAGCCGGCAACCGCCGATGGGCCTTTCTTTGCTCAACTGCGGTTCCCGCGACTCGCGTGTACGGAACGAACCGCGTCGTGCCGTCGGACGTCCACCGAACGCCGTCCTGTCCGATCATCACCGTGGCTCGCTTGCGAAGAGCAATCCAGAAGCCAACACCGGCAAGCGTGAGGAGAAGCAGTGTCAGTGGGAGAAGCCAAAGGTCCGCGTAGACGGTACCTCCAGCCGCAAGCAGCAGTGTTGCGGAGGCCTTGCCGGCGGAGCCGCGCCAGACGCGATGGGTTTTGACCTGCTTCTTCACGCGACGACGCGATGACATCGTGAGTCATTCTACAGGTTCAGTCGACACGCCGATGCCTGAGATCGAGCGGCTGCCGGATGACGGTGCAACTAATAGGCGATTGCGTGCGTGCGGCCAATGCGCGGGCTGGCGAGTGCAGCCATGTGGCGTCGGGCGCTGGGGTTTGTGCGAGCGCCTTGGGCGTTGACCTGCGCGTTGGGCTGCGAAGCCTCGCTAGGATTGACGCTCGTCTCCAAGAGGCGGCGTCCAACAGGTAGCGGGCGGAACGGAGAGTGGCTTGGGGCGGATGGACGGGGACGTGGCGCCACCGGCTGTTGCAGGCAAGAGCTGTCCTGACCATCCAATGGGTGGCTTGAAGGGAGGACTGTCGGGGCGCCGTCACGCCGCTTGCCCGCCTCGGGATCGATGGGGTCCCGAGGGCAACCATCCCGCCGGCGCCAGCCACGCAGCATCGAGGCCTAGGCCCACGGGATTCGCGGCAGCTGCGGGTGGGCTGAAGGGGGCGCGGCGCAGGACGTGGGTACGGTCGTTGCCGGTGGGGACTTGTTGGCCGCCGGCTACGAAACCTGCAGCGCTGCCCGCACGAAGCCTTCCAGATCGTCGGGGGCGCCGGCTCGCACCACGGCGTCGATGAGAGCCCGCGCCTGGCTGGACTTGAAGCCGAGGTTGCGGAGCGCGGAAAACGCCTGCTGGGTCCGATCAACGGCGGCCGGTTTCAGGGGTTGTCCGTAGGTCGCGCCGTCGGCGTGCCGGAAGGTGAACCCAACGGTGGCGTTGCCGTCGATGCACAGACTGCCCGCGTGGGCGCTGCGGTGGTGGCTGCCGCACAGCGCTAGCATTCGCTCGGGATCGTGGCTCCCTCCTTCGGCGCGCGGATCCACATGGTGCACGTCGAGGAACTGGTGATTGGCGCAGCCAGGCACACTGCAGCGCTGGCGACCGCGCCGCATCACGCCGCGGCGAATGGCAGGCGGGATGGTCTGGCTGGCGCGGCGCTTGGGCGCGTCGGCGGCAGCTTTGGCCCCCAGGTGGGGGCTCGACGAGCGGCCACCACTGCCACCTCCGGCACCGCCGACCGCTCCCAGTTGCTGGCTGTCGCAGGCAGCCATCTCCGCGACCGCTCGGTCGACCGGGTGGCTCTGTCCGGCAGCGTCGATGCTCGACTGGCCACATTCCTCGCACCGGGTCAGCGCCACCTGGTAGCTCGACCGTCCCGCCTCGCCCGGGCCGCCGAGCGCGCGCCGGGCGATCTCGTAGAGCAAGGTGTCGTCGTCGACGTCACCGCCCAGGTCACGGCGCACCGCCGCTTGCAGGTCCCGAAACAGCGCCATCGTCTCGGTGCGCACCTCGAAGCGGAGTCGATGGGTGACGAGCGACGGGTCGGCTGGATCCCGCGGGCCGTCGCCCGAGCGCCGAGTCGCAACGGCCTGTTCGAGCTGCCGGCTCGTCTTGCCGCTGGCCCAGTCGAGCCACTCCTGCTCGGTCGCTGGATCGGCCACCCGGCTCAGCTCGCGCACCGCCGAGAAGCAGAGCTTTCCCGAGGCGAGTGCGCGGTCGAGTAGCGGCAGCTCCCCGAGCGCCCGACCCACCCGGAGCCGCTCCTCGGTCTGTCGTC